>DASPHQ010000054.1:0-9043 GCA_035629595.1 Urbifossiella sp.
GGCGGCTGCGGCTCCTCTGCCGCGATTACGACCGGCATCGGGTTCGGCACCGGCGCGGGGTCCGGCCCGGCACCCGCGATCACGACGCCGGCCACCAGCGACAGCGCCAGCACGCCGCCGAGTAGGACGCTCCTCACGGGAAACCCTCCGGCCGCGAGGCGGACGACGGCCGCGGGTACGGCCGCCCCGGCCGCCCACGCCGCCACCACCCCGCAGGTGTGATGAACCAACGCTTCGGGAACCCCCGCCTGCCCCTCCGCCACCGCCGCCGGCACGCCCAGCGCCGACAGCGCCACGCCGCGCCGCGTCAGCCGCTCGGCCAGCTTCTTCCGCCCGTTCGCCAGCCGGCTCGACAGCGTTCCTTCGGGAATTCCCAACGCCTTGGCCGCCTCCGCCCGGCTCGCCCCCTGGAGGTCGCACAGCACGATCGGCTCGCGGTAGTGCGCCGGCAGCGCGGCCAACTCCTCGTGCAGCGCCGGGCCGATGTCCGGCGGCGCGGCGTCGGGGGCGGCGGGGTCCGGCGGGTCCACGGCCTGCACCTCCCGCACGCGCCGCCGGGCCGCGGCGCGGCGCGCCCGGCTCGCCACCTTCGCGGCCACGCCGTAGAGCCAGTTGCCGAGCCGGCCGGGGTCGCGGAGCTGCCCGGCCTTCCGCGCCAGCACCAGGAACACGGCCTGGAAGGCGTCCTCGGCGTCCTGCGGGTGGCCGGTCACGCGGCGGCACACGGCCAGCACCAGCGGCCCGTGCCGGCGGACGAGCGCGGCGAACGCGGCCGCGTCGCGGTCGGCGGCGAACCGGGCCAGGAGCGGCCCGTCGTCGGCGTCGGGCGGGGTCAGCCGGCGGAGCAGTTGGCCCGGTCGGGTCGCGGACATCGGCCCCCCTTCACCCGGTACTCCCCGGCCGGACCGGGGCGCGTCGCACTTTAAAAGGATGAGGGATGAGGGATGAAGGATGAAGGCCAAAACCTCGATCCGGCCGGGTTTTCCATTCATCCTTCATCCCTCATCCCCCATCCTTCCCACGAAGTGAGCTAGGGTTGCGCACCCGCCCGGAGCTCCCAACCATGCCCCGCGCCGCACTGTTCGCCGCCGTGCTCCTGGTCGCCGGCTGCCGCAACCCGACCGCCCCCGACGAGGCCGCCGCCCAGCCCGACACCGGCGGCGTCGTGGAAGCCGTCATCGCGCCGAAGGACGCGCCCGCCCCGCCGCCGGCGGACGCCCCCGCGGCGTCGAACTCGGTGCCGGTCAGCGCCCTCACCGGCCGCATCAACCTCCCCGCCGCCGACGGCGCCTGGCCGTGGAAGCTCGCCGCCGCCGCGCCGAAGGTCGAGGGGAAGGGGGCGACCATCAGCCTGGACCCGGGCCTGGCGTTCCTGGCCGTCAGCCCCGAGTCGGGGCGGTTCGTGTTCGCCCAGATCGGCGGCCGGCCGGGCGGCGAGTACGTCACCCGGTACGTCCTCGGCGACGTGGCCGCCGGCAAGGTGCTGGCCGAGTGGGAGGTGAAGGACCACATGGAGCCGCTCGACCTGAGCCCGGACGGCACCCGCGTCGCCGCCAAGAACCGCTGGGGCGACGGCAAGCTCGTCGTGTTCGAGACGAGCCCCGACTTCCGCCTCACCCGCCGGGCCGTGACCGCCCACGACACCTTTTCTGTCACCGGCGACGCGAACAACCCGAACGACAAGAAGCTGCAGGTGGCGTGGGCCGGGTTCGTCGGCAACGACCGGCTGGCGTCCGCCGCCCCGAACGGGCAGGTGCGCGTATTCAACGCCGCCACCCTCACCAAGGTCGGCACCCTCGAAGGCCCGGCCGGTCTGACGCCGACCGTAACGCCCGACCGCAAGAAGCTCCTCGCCCACGCCGGCGGCAAGGTCGTGCTGATCGACCCGAGCGACTGCCGCGTGCTGGGGATGAAGGCGTTCGCGCTGCCGGCCGGGGAGAAGCGGCTAGCGGTGAGCCCGGACGGGGCGACGCTGCTGTGCGCGAAGGACAGCCGGCTGCGGTTCCTGAGCCTGACGACGGGCGACGTATGGGACCAGGTCGTACCGCAATTCAGCAACGTCGCCGGGCTCGGGTCGCACTTCTCGTGGGCGGGGCCGAAGCACGTCGCCGCCGGGGACTACCTGTACGACCCGGCGGTGTCGTTCGCGGTGTGGCACGTCTACCGCGCCGAGGCGCGGGCGTACACCGGCCGGCAGGCGTGGGCCGCGGCCCGCACCGGCAACCCCAAGAAGGGCGAGCGGCCGGCGGCGCTGGTGCGCACCTTCGACTACGCCCCCGCCGACCTGGCCGGGGTCGTCGAGGCGGGGAAGGCCCGGCCCGACATCTACGCGCTGGCCCCGTGGTCGCGCGTGAGGGTGGACGTGTCGAAGCTGCCGGCGGCGAAGCAGGCGGCGACGAAGTCCGACCTGGAGCAGCGCCTCCGCGAGGTGGGCTACGTCCCCGCCGCGGCCGCGGACACGGTGCTGGCCGCGTCGCTGGACCCGTCCGCCGAGCGCAAGACGGAGTACACCAACGCCACGAACGTGACGTACACGCGCACCCCGCTGCGGCTGCAACTGCGGCACGGCGGGAAGGTGCAGTGGCAGGAGGCGCGGGCGGTGCAGCCGCCGTTCGGCGTGCTGGTCAGCGCGACGCAGACGGTCGCCCGGATCGCGGCCGAGCGGGGGTTCGGCAACCCGGACTACGAGTGGGCACGGTCGGCCGCGATTCCCGCCGACGTGCGCGGCCCGGCGTTCCCCGCCAACGGGTTCGGGACGACGTACCTGGAGCCCGCCGGGCCGCGCTTCCACGCCGCGCGCTGAAATGACTCCGAATGCCCGGGGACGGCCGTCCCCGGGCTTCGCCCCTTTGAAACCCGCTTCCTTGCCTCGCGGCGCGGAATCGGGTTTAATCACATCTGCCCCCCGCGACTCGCGCCCTCTCCCTCCCCGGAGCCCCCTCATGGACCTGTTCAGCCGCCGCGAATTCCTGGACCGTGCCGCCATCCTGTCCGCCGCCGCGGCCGCGCTCGGCGGCAGCTCCGCCGCCGCCCAGGACGCCCCCCGCTCCACCGCCGCCGCCGCCCGCGGGGCCAACGACAAGCTGAGGGTCGCCGTCGTCGGCGTCCGCGGCCGCGGCATGAGCCACGTGTCCGGGTTCCTCGGCAAGAACAACTGCGAGATCACCACCGTCTGCGACTGCGACGAGGCGGTCATCGGCAACGCCATGCGGACCATCGAGAAGGTCCAGGGTCGCGCCCCGACGTACCAGAAGGACATCCGCCGGGTCGTCGAGAACCGCGATGTCGACGTCATCAGCATCGCCACGCCGAACCACTGGCACGCGCTGATGGCGGTGTGGGCGATGCAGAACGGCAAGGACGTGTACTGCGAGAAGCCGGCGACGCACAACGTGAAGGAAGGCGCGATCATGACCGCGGCGGCGCGCCGCTTCAACCGCATCTGTCAGGTCGGCACGCAGAGCCGCAGCAACCCCGGGATGCGGCAGGCGGTCGAGGCCGTGCACACGAAGATCGGCACCGTCGACCTGGCGATCGGCCTGTGCTACAAGAACCGCCCGAGCATCGGCAAGGTGGACGGCCCGCAGGAGCCGCCGGCGACGATGGACTACGACCTGTGGTGCGGCCCGGCCCCGCTGGAGGCGCCGCGGCGGAACGTGCGGCTGAACAACGCCGGCACCGTCCACTACGACTGGCACTGGATCTGGAACTACGGCAACGGCGACCTCGGCAACCAGGGCGTGCACGAGATGGACAAGGCCCGGTGGGGTCTGCGCAAGGGGATGCCGAACAGCGTGTGCAGCGTCGGCGGCCGGTTCGGCTACACCGACGACGGCCAGACGCCGAACACCCAGGTGTGCCTGTTCGACTACGGCGAGTCGAAGATGGTGTTCGAGGTCCGCGGGATGAAGAGCCCGCTGTTCAAGGGGGCCGGCATCGGCAACATCTGGGTCGGCAGCGACGGCATGGTGGTGTGCCCCAACTACAACAGCGGCATCCAGTACGACAAGGACGGCCGCGAGGTGGCGCGGTTCACCGGCGGCAACGACCAGATGCACTTCGACAACTTCGTGAAGGCGGTGCGCAGCCGGCGGGTGGCGGACCTGCACTGCGACATCGCCGAGGGGCACATTTCGGCGTCGCTGTGCCACCTGGCGAACATCAGCTACCGCCTCGGGACCGAGGCTCCGATCGGCGACGTGGCCGGATTCGCCAGCGTGCCGGGGGCGACCGACGCGCTGACGCGGATGCGCGAGCACCTGCGCGAGCACAAGGTGGACCCGATGACGGTGGCGGGCCGGGCCGGGCCGAAGCTGACGTTCGACCCGGCGACGGAGCGGTTCACCGGCGCCCGCGCGACGGAGGCGAACGCGATGCTGTTCCGCGAGTACCGCCGCGGCTTCGAGCTCCGCGAGACAGTGTAAGGTCCGCGTCCGGTAGGGGGTGGCTGGTTCACCGGCCGCCCCCGCCCCCGGAGATCACCATGACACGAATTGCGTTCATCCTGCTCATCCTCGCCGCGGCCGGGTGCGGCCCGAGTGCGGCGGAGCTGCGCGAGCGGACCGTCTCGACGTTGAACACCGAGGCGGACCGGTGGGACGGCGGCAAGGACTTCGCGACGACCGCGACCGACGCCTACGACCGCCCGCTGACGGCGACCGTCGAGAAGGGGATGTTGAGCTACACCCTGGAGCTGCGCTCCGCCGGCCCCGACGGGCTGCCGAAGAACTCCGACGACGTCGTGGTGTCGCGGAGCAAGCGGCACGGCGAAACGACGCTGACCGGGGAAGCCGCGAAGAGCGCCGAGGCGATCGCCGCCGGGACGTCGAGCGGGCTGGTGAAGGGCGTGAAGAAGGGCCTCGGCTTCGGCGGCACCGGCAAGAGTCCGTAACCCGACGCCGGGCCGTGACCGACCACTACGACGGCCGGACCCTCATCGCCGTTCCCAACGACGTCGCCGACGACGCGCGCTCTCATTCGAGCCCGACTGATCCGATCCACCAGGAGTAACCGGTGCCGACGCTCGAACAACTCGGGATCGCCGACCTGACCGTGGCCGAGCGGCTCGCGCTGGTCCAGGAAATCCTCGACAGCGTCGCCGCCGACCAGCCCCGGCCGCCGCTGTCGGACGCGAAGCGGCAGGAGCTCGCCCGCCGGCTGGCCGACGCCGACGCCAACCCGGGCGATGCCGTGCCGTGGGAACAAGTCGAGGCCGCGGCCCGCGCGCGGTTCGGGCCGTGAACCTTCCAATCGTCCTTCGCCGTGCCGCCCAGGCCGAGTTCGACGAAGCGGCGGATTGGTACGATCGCCGGCAGACCGGCCGCGGTGGCAAGTTCACTACGGCCGTCGCGAAGGCGCTCGCCACCATCGCGGCCACCCCGGAAGCGTTCTCCGAAGTGTTTGAGGATGTCCGGGAGGCACCCGTCGCCCGGTACCCGTTCGCGGTGTATTATCGGCTGGGGGCGACGCATATCACCGTTGTTGCGGTGTTCCACACGTCCCGCGACCCGTCCGTCTGGCAATCACGGCTCTGACCCCCATGACCCCGCGCCTCCCGCTCACCCGCCGGTCCGCCCTCCGCCTCGCGGCCACCGGCGGCGCCGCGGGCCTCCTCGGCTGGGCCGGTCACGCCCAGGACCCGCCGCGCGGCCCCGAGCCCGGCGCCGACTTCATCACCCCCGAGGCGCAGGCCGCCATCGACCGCGGCCTCGCCTTCCTCGCCGCCCAGCAACTCGACGACGGCGCGTTCACGTCCGACCGGATCGGCGGCGGGTCGGCGGTCGGCATCGCGGCGCTGGCCGGCCTCGCCCTCATGGCCGGCGGCCACCAGCCCGGCCGCGGCCGGTACGCCCGCACCGTGTCGCGCGCCGTCGACTACGTGCTCGCCTGCGGGGCCGGCGCCACCCCCGGGTTCCTCGCCTCGCCCGACGCCCAGCGCGGGTTCCGCGGCGGCCAGAACCAGCAGGCCATGTACTCGCACGGGTTCGCCTGCCTGTTCCTCAGCGAAGTCTCCGGCATGCTCCCCGACCCAGCCCGCCAGCGGCAGCTCAAGGCGGTGCTCGAGCAGGCCGTGGCGTTCACCGTGCGGGCGCAGAACAAGGAGGGCGGGTGGCGGTACGAGCCGCAGCCGCCGCAGGCCGACGTGAGCGTCACCGTGGTGCAGATGATGGCCCTGCGGGCGGCCCGGAACGCCGGCCTGTTCGTCCGCAAGCAGGTGGTCGATTCCGGCGTCGAGTTCATCAAGGGGTGTCAGCAGCCGGACGGCGGGTTCGGGTACACCCGCGGGCAGCGGCCGTACTCGATGTTCGCCCGCAGCGCCGCCTGCCTGGTCGGCCTGTTCAGCGCCGGCCAGTACTCGGGGCCGGCGGTCGACCGCGGGCTGCGGTACGTCATGCAGTTCCTGCCGGTCCGGCAGTTCTCGCAGAACGAGATCCCGCCGCACTACTACTACTACGGCCACTACTACGCCGCCCTGGCGATGTGGACGGCCGGCGGCGAGCACTGGGCGCAGTGGTTCCCGGCGGTGCGGGACGAGCTGCTCGGCAAGGCCCGCGCCGCGGGCGGCGTGTGGACCGACCTGAACTACGGCCCGGCCTACGCCACCGCCATGAGCCTGATCGTGCTGCAGCTGCCGAACAACTACCTCCCCATCCTGCAGAAGTAGTCGGGAGCCTTCGGCCGTAGAATGGGGCAGGTTGAAAGCCCACCGGTCGCGACCGGTGGGCTTTGTTCCCATCCCCCTGCCCCTGTCCACCCATGCACCCGCTCATCGTCTCCGCCGCCCGCACGCCGGTCGGCAAATTCCTCGGCGGCCTCGCCGAGCTCCCCGCCCCGAAGCTCGGCGCGATCGCCGTCGCCGAGGCCGTCCGCCGCGCCAACGTCGCCCCGGAGTTGGTCGAAGAAGTGATCTTCGGCACCGTCGTGCAGGCGGGGCAGGGGCAGGCGCCGGCGCGGCAGGCGGCGCTGTTCGCGGGGCTGCCGGACACCGTGCCGGCGGTCACCGTCAACAAGGTGTGCGGCTCCGGCCTGAAGGCCGCGATGCTCGCCGCGCAGGCGATCCGCGCCGGCGACGCGGACGTGATCGTCGCCGGCGGCATGGAGAGCATGAGCCGGGCGCCGTACCTCCTGCCGGGCGCCCGCACGGGCTTCAAGTACGGCGACCAGCCGGCCGTCGATTCGCTGGTCCGCGACGGGCTGTGGTGCCCGTTCGAGAACCGCGCCATGGGCGACTCCGCCGAGTACACCGCGGCGACGTGCGGCGTCACCCGCGCCGAGCAGGACCGCTTCGCCGCGCAGAGTCACCGCCGCGCCGCGGCCGCGTGGGAGCGCGGCGACTTCGCCGCCGAGGTCGTGTCGGTGACGGTGCCGGGCCGCACGCCGGTGGTGGTGTCGAAGGACGAGGGGATTCGCGCCGACACCACGGCCGAGGGGCTGGCGAAATTGAAGCCGGCGTTCGGGAAGGACGGCACGGTGACGGCCGGCAACGCTTCGCAGCTGTCGGACGGCGCCGCGGCGCTGGTGGTGGCGTCGCCGGCCGCCGCCGAGCGGATGGGCACGGCGCCGCTGGCGCGAATCGTCGCCTACGCCACGAGCGGGGTGGCGCCGAAGGACATCTTCGTGGCGCCGGTGTCGGCGGTGCGGATGGTGCTGGACAAGGCCGGGTTGAAGCTCGGCGACATCGACCTGTTCGAGTTGAACGAGGCGTTCGCGGCGCAGATGCTGGCGTGCGGCGGGCAGCTGGGGCTGGACGAGTCGAGGGTGAACGTGAACGGCGGGGCGATCGCGCTGGGCCACCCGATCGGCGCGAGCGGGGCGCGGGTGCTGACGACGCTGGTGTACGCGCTGCGCGCGCGCGGCGGCCGGTACGGGCTGGCGAGCCTGTGCCTGGGCGGCGGGAACGCCGTGGCGATGGTCGTGGAGCGGGTGTAGCATGGCACGGCAGAAGACCACGGGAGGCGCCATGATCCGACCGCCGCGCACGCAGCCGCGGAACGACTACCCGACCTCGGACGGCAAGCCCATGGCCGAAACCGACCTCCACCGCGACCTGATGGCGGAGCTGATCCAGACGCTGAAGTGGTGGTTCCGCGACCGGCCGGACGTGTACGTGTCGGGGAACCTCATCGTCTGCTACGAGAAGGGGAACCGGCGGGTCCACGTCTCGCCGGACGTGTTCGTCGTCCCCGGCATCGGCAACCACCGGCGCGAGAACTACCTCCTCTGGGAGGAGGGCCGCGGCCTCGACTTCGTCATCGAGACGACCTCGCGGACGACGATGATGGAGGACATCGAGACGAAGTACAACCTGTACGTCGAGAAGCTGGCGGTGCGGGAGTACGTGCTGTTCGACCCGCGGGAGGAGTACCTGACGCCGTCGTTCCAGATGTACCGCCGGTTCGGCGCCGGCTTCCGGCGGGTCAAGCCGGCCGACGGGCGGTTCACCAGCCGGGTACTCGGCCTGGGGTTGGAGCGCCACGGGACCGACCTGCGCTTCCGCGACCCGGCGACGGGCGAGCTCCTGCCGACGCCGAGCGAGCGGGCGAACGCGGAGGCCGACCGAGCGGACACGGCAGAAGCTGAGGTGGCCCGGTTGAAGGGCGAGCTAGCCCGGCTGCGGGGCGAGCGGAACGGCGGGGGGCAGAAATGAACACGCCGGCCGAGCGGCCGGCGAGAGCGGGATACGAGAGTCGAACTCGTCTCACAGCCTTGGGAAGGCTGGGCACAACCGATATACCAATCCCGCAACACTCCCGATTTTAACAACCCGCCACGGCCTGGCAAGGCGCTTTTTGCCCCACCGATGACCCCACCCCCGCCCCCCGACCGCACCACCCTGCCGCTGCTTCGGGCGGCCGCGCTCGTGGGGCTCGCCCTCACCGCCTGGCCGGCCTTCGCCGCCGACCCGCCCCGCTGGGCGTGGCTCGCCGCACTCGCCGCCGGCGTCGCCGTCACCTTCGTCTACCGACACCCGTTCCACACCCTCGGCTACGTCCCGCCGGGGCTCACGCTCGGGGCGGTCGCGGCCGTCGTCGCCCGGGTGTGG
>DASPHQ010000055.1:0-4931 GCA_035629595.1 Urbifossiella sp.
GAAGCCGACGGCCCACACCACGCCGACGCTGCCGAACACGACGAACGCCCAGCGCCACCCGGCCAGCTCGATGACCGCCGCCGCCGCGAGAGGCGCCGCCGCGCCGCCGAGCTGGGCGGCGGTGAGCATCACGCCCTGCACCCGCCCGCGCTCGGAGATTGGGAACCAGCGCGAGATCACCCGGGCCGCGTTCGGGAACGCGCCCGCTTCCCCCGCCCCGAACATGAAGCGAATCATCAGCAGCGACGTAAACCCCCACGCCGCCCCGGTGAGCGCCGTGAACACCGACCACCAAATCACGATGCGCGCCAGCACCGACCGCGAGCCGAACCGATCACCGAGCCGGCCGGTGGGAATCTCGAACAGCCCGTAGGCGATCGTGAACGCCATCGCCACCAGGCCCATCTGCGTGTTCGTGAGGCCGAGTTCGCGCTGCATCGGGTCGATGGCCTGACCGAAGCAGATACGGTCGAGGTAGAGCACGCCGGCGAGGCCGCACAGCCACAGGACGAGGACGAACCGGGCGCGCGAGGGGGCTGGCATGGATGGAGTGTACCCGATCCGCGGCCGGAAGGGGCTCGCGTTCCGTCGGCCGGCGTGGTGAAATGGCCCGATGCTCATCGGGTACGTCAGCGACGAGCGCTACGCCGCGCTGGCCGGCGTGCGGCTCGAATTCCAGGACGGCCGCGGCGGTACGTGGGAAGTGTGCTCTCGCGCGAGCGGCGCAGTCCACGCCGACCTGCCGCCGGGCGAGTACCGCGTCGTCCTCCAGCACCCGGGCTTCGGGGCGAAGTTCTCGCACGTCTCGCTCCCCGCGACCGAGCCGCACCACTTCCGGCTGCTTTCCGACGGCCTCCTCGGCTACGCCTGGCCGAAGTGGGTGCGGAGCGGCGAGTCGAGCGAGTTCCGCGTTCACAGCGTCGAGCCGTACCACCTGGAGCTGTGGCGGTACGGGTGGGAGCCGGAGTTCGTGCGCTCGCTCGGCTGGCACGACGAGCACGCCCCGCGAGCCACGATGCAGACGACGCCCGACGGCGACTACACCCGCACCGGCGTCCGCTGGAACGAGGTCGGCTACGCCAACAGCGTGCATTCGCAGCATGTCGTGGCCCCGGCCCGCAGCGGGCTCTACTACTTCCGCGCCTCGACGAGCAGCGGCCGGCGTTTCGCGTTCCCGTGGGTCGTGGCGCCGGCGAAGCCCACGCACCCGGTCGCGGTGCTGGCGTCGAACATCACCTGGAACGCGTACAACTCGTTCGGCGGCCGCAGCAACTACATCCACGCCGACGGCTTCCCGCCGACGCCGACGGTGAACAGCCGGGCCGAGCTGAAGCGCTACTCCGACGCCGGCTTCTTCACCTGGGGCGCGGCCCACTACCCGCCGCTGTCGTTCGACCGGCCCGAGCCGTTCAACCACATCGACTTCGCGGAGCGGATCACCGACGCGATCGAGGGCCGGCAGGCGTGCCACCTCGCCCCCGCGGAGTGGCGCCTCCTCGGCTGGCTCGAGCGCGAGGAGTTCCCCCACGACTACTACGCCGAGACGCAGCTCGACGACGGCACCCTCGACCTGAGCGCGTACCGCGTGCTGATCCTGAGCGTCCACCCCGAGTACTGGACGCGGCGGATGTACGACCGCGTCAAGCGCTGGGTGTTCGAGGAGGGCGGCCGGCTGATGTACCTCGGCGGCAACGGCCTGAACTGCGAGGTCGAACTGCGGCCGGACGGGTCGATGGTGTGCCTCAACGAGAAGCTCCGCGGGCTGAGCGTCGATGGCCTCGGCGGGTACGAGAGCCGGCTGCACGTCCGTCACGAGTCGGAGGCGAACCTCCTCGGCGTCGTGTTCACGCCGGCGGGCGCGATGACCGGGGCGCCGTACTGCGTACTTGACGCCGACCACTGGGCCTTCGCCGGCACCGGGCTGAAGGCCGGCGACGAGTTCGGCGAACTGTCGCTGCACCGCCGCTGTCCCGGCGGCGCGTCGGGGCACGAGACGGACAAGCGCTCGCCGAGTTCGCCGGCGAACGCGCACGTCCTGGCGCGCGGGCTGAACCCCGACGACGGCGGGGCCGAGATGGTGACGTTCGACACGCCGTCGGGCGGGGCGGTGTTCTCGGTCGGGTCGATCAACTACGTCGCGTCGCTGCCGGTGGATGCGGCGGTGTCGCGGATCACGGCGAACGTACTCCACAAGTTCCTGTCATGAAAATCACCCGCGTCGAAGCCATCCCCGTGTGCGTCCCGCTGAAGAAGGGCTGGACCGCCAAGACGGCCCACGGCGAGCACGTCGTTTCTCCTTACGTCGTCGTCAAAGTTCACACCGACGCCGGACTCGTAGGGCTCGGCGAGGCCACGATTTCCGGCCTGTGGTCGGGCGAGACGCAGGCCGGGAGCGTCGCCGCGATCACCGACTACATCGCCCCCCTGCTCGTCGGCACCGACCCGCGCGACCTCACCGCCGCGCGGCGGGCGATGGACTTCGTCATCAAGCTGAACCCGTTCACGAAGGCCGCCGTCGAGATGGCCCTGTGGGACATCGCCGGCAAGGCCGTCGGGCTCCCGGTGTACCAGTTGCTCGGCGGGAAGGTCCGCGACCGGGTGCGCATCAAGCTCGTCGTGTGGGCCCGCGACGTGGCCGGCTCCCGCGCCATGGCCGAGGGGCACCTCAAGCTCGGCGTGTCGTGCGTGAAGGTGAAGGTCGGCCTCGACCCGGACACGGATATCGCCCGCGTGAAGGCGGTCCGCGAGGTCGCCAGCCCCGACGTGCCGCTGACCATCGACGCCAACTGCGGCTGGACCATCCGCCAGGCCCGGTACTGCCTCCGCGCACTCACCGACACCAACCTACTGCTCGTGGAACAGCCGATCCCGGCCGACGACCCCGCGGCGCTCGCCGAACTGCGGCACGTCACGCCGGCCGCGATCATGGCCGACGAGAGCGTGTTCACGCTGCAAGACGCGTGGCTCCTCACCACGCACCGGGCCGCGGACGTGCTCAGCGTTTACCCCGGGAAGCACGGCGGCATCGCGGCCACGGCGGAAATCGTCGCGGTGGCGAAGGCGGCGGGAATCCGCTGCACGATCGGCAGCAACCTCGAACTCGGCATCGGCACCGCGGCCATGCTCCACGTCGCGGCCGCGTTCCCCGAGATCGACACCGACACCTTCCCCGCCGACACCATCGGGCCGTTCTACCACGACGCCGACCTGATCACCCGGCCGCTCGACCTCGGCCCGCCCTACGCCCGCGTGCCGGACGGTCCCGGGCTCGGCGTCGAGCTCGACGAGGAACAACTGAAGCGATGGCGCGTCGGCTGAACCGACGCTCTCACCGCTCTCATTGGTTCCAGGGAAGTGGGGGACCCAGTCCCAGAAGCATTGAGTCAACTGGAGGAATCAGCGTTGGAGCGACCGGAAGGCGGCCGTTCGGTCCGAAGCAGCTGACAGGTCAGAGGTTACGAGTAGACTCGTCGCGCGTCGCGGCACCGATGCCGGTTACGGTTCCACCGACTCGCCGTTGCCGCCGACGCGGACGATGCGCACGGTCGGGTACAGCGGCCCGCCCTCGATCGGGTGACCCGCCAGGATCACCACCCGCTCGCCGGGGCGAACGGTGCCGGCCGCGAAGGCGTCGCGCACGGCCATCGCGGTGCGGTCGCCGCCGGGGCCGGCGGAGGTCATCCGCACCGGGGTGACGCCCCAGTCCAGCGCCAGCCCTTGTAACACGGGGTCGCACGGGGCCACGGCCACCACCCGCGCCCACGGGCGGCGGCGCGTCACCAGCCGGGCCGTGCGGCCCGAGAGCGTGGGGATCACGATCGCGGTCGCCTCGACCTGGTCGGCCAGGTCGCACGCGGCTTCCGCGATGGGGTCGTCGATGCCGCCGTCGGGGCGGTTGAAGTGCGCGCCGAGCGACGCCCCGCTGTCGCGGAGGTGGGTTTCCGTTTCGACCGCGATGCGGGCCATGCACGACACGGCTTCCACCGGGTACTTGCCGACCGCCGTCTCGCCGGACAGCATCACCGCGTCGGTGCCGTCGAAGATGGCGTTGGCCACGTCGCTGGCCTCGGCCCGGGTCGGCCGCGGGCTCTCGCACATCGAGTCGAGCATGTCGGTCGCGGTGATGACCGGCTTCCCCGCGGCCCGGCACTCGGCGATCAGCATCTTCTGCACGGTCGGCACCTTCTCCAGCGCGATCTCGACGCCGAGGTCGCCGCGGGCCACCATCACGCCGTCGAACGCGGCGACGATCGCCACCGCCCGGCCGACCGCCTCGGGCCGCTCGACCTTGGCGATGACGGGCGCGCGCATCCCCGCCGCGGCCATCGCCGCGCGCACCTCGCCGGCCGCCTCCGGGCCGCGGACGAACGACAGCGCCACCCAGTCCACGCCGACCCGCGCCGCGACCGCCAGCGCCGCCCGGTCGCGGTCGGTCACGGCGGCGATGGTCAGCGGCGTGTCGGGGAGGTTCAGCCCCTTGTTCGGCTTGAGCGTGCCGCCGACCACGACGCGGGCCAGCAGCCGGCCGCCGTGGGTGAGGCCGGCGTCGAGTTGGAGGCGGCCGTCGTCGAGGAGCATCCGCTGGCCGGGCCGCACGTCGCCGAGCACTTCGGGCTCGGTGAGGACGATGTCGTCCGCGTGGACGGGCTCGTCCGTCAGGCTGAAGCTCACCTCCGCGCCGGGCACGAGGTCGCGGGCGGCGGCGATCTTCACGCGCAGCTTCGGCCCCGGCAGGTCGGCGAGGACGGCGGCGAACTTGTCGACCTTGCGCGCCGCGTCGCGGAAGCGGGCGACGCGGGCCATGTGCTCGTCGGCGGAGCCGTGCGAGAAGTTCACCCGGGCCACGTCCACGCCGGCTCGCAGAATCGCTTCGAGGACGACCGGGTCGTCCACGGCCGGCCCGAGTGTGGCGACGATCTTGGTCCGCCGGG
>DASPHQ010000056.1:0-5500 GCA_035629595.1 Urbifossiella sp.
CAGGCCGTGCTGGCGAATGACGCGTTAGTAGCCGGGCAGGTGATCGGAGAGATTCAGGAAGAAGGGACCGGTCCGTAGCCATGCCGCGCCCCGCGTTCCTCTCGCTCGACGGCCCGGACGGCACGGGCAAGTCCACCCAGCACGCGCTGCTGGTCGAGTGGCTGGCCGCGCGGCAAATCCCCGTCACCGCCTGCACCGACCCCGGCGGCACCGCCCTCGGCCAGCAGCTGCGGCAGCTGCTGCTGTTCGGCCGCGACCACCGCATCGCGCTGACCGCCGAGGCGCTGCTGTTCATGGCGTCGCGGGCGCAGCTGGTCGAGGAAGTCATCCGCCCGGCGCTGGCCCGCGGCGAGGTGGTCGTGGCCGACCGGTTCACGCTGGCGAACGTCGTGTACCAGGGGCACGCCGGCGGCATGGACCCGAAGGAGTTGTGGGCCGTGGGCCGGGTCGCGGCGGGTGGCCTGGAACCCGACCTGACGCTCGTGTTCGACGCCGACCTGGACGTGGCGCTGGCGCGCCGGACGCGCGCCGCCGACCGGCTGGAGGAGCGCGAACGCGAGTACCAGGAGGCGGTGCGGCGCGGCTTCCTGTACGAGGCGGGGGTGCGGCCGGGGCCGTACCAGATCGTCGACGCGACGCCCGACCCGGCGGTCGTGCAGCAGGCCGTGCGCGCGAAGGTCGGGCGGCTGCTGACGGACTTCGGGTGGAGTGTTTCGGAGTAAGTCGGGCACGATCGGAGGCGATGGCGCGTATGTTGGTAGCCGCGGGCTTTAGCCCGCGCTCAGCTGAGCGCGGGCTAAAGCCCGCGGCTACCAATCAATTCCCCTGGTGCCCGATGTCCTGGTCCCGCATCCGCGGCCAGTCGGCCGCGCTCGCCGCGTTCCACGCCGCGTTCGACCGCGGCCGCCTCGGGCAGGCGTACCTCCTCGTCGGCCCGGACGGCGTCGGCAAGCGCCTCTTCGCCACCGAACTCGCCAAGGCGCTGCTGTGCGAGAAGCCGCCCGCCGCCCTGACCGCCTGCGACCACTGCCCCGCCTGCGCCCAGGTCTCGGCCGGCACCCACCCCGACGTGCTCACCCTCGCCACGCCCGAGGGGAAGCACGAACTGCCGGTCGAGGCGATGCGCGGGTTCTGCACCCGCATGGCGCTCAAACCCGCCCGCGGCCGCCGCAAGGTCGGCGTCGTCCTCGACGCCGACGACTTCAACGAGGAGTCGGCCAACAGCTTCCTCAAGACGCTGGAGGAGCCGGCACCGGGGGCGCTGCTGCTCCTCCTCGCCACCGGCACCGACGGGCAGCTGCCGACCATCCTGTCGCGCTGCCAGATCGTCCGGTTCGCGCCGCTCGGGCCGGCCGACCTGCGGGCCGTGCTCGAAACGGAAGGCGTCGCGGCCGACCAGCTCGACCGGCTGGTGCGCCTCGGCGGCGGCAGCGCCGGCCGGGCGCTCGCGCTCGCCGACCCCGCCGTGTGGGAGCTGCGCAAGACGCTCGTGGAAGGCGTGACGGCGCCGCGGCCGAACTTCGCGGCGCTGTCCGAGGCGTGGCAGGCGTTCCACGAGGACGCCGGCAAGGACACCGCCGCGCAGCGGATGCGGGCGTCGCTGGCGGTCGGCTTCCTCCTCGACGCCGTGCGCGACGCGCTGCGATTGGGCGTCGGCGCCGACGTGCCCGACCTGGACGCCGCGGAGGCCGACCGGCTGGCGGCGTTCGCGCAACGGGTCGGCCCGGACCGGCTGTTGGAGCTGATCGACCGGTGCGTCGAGGCCGACGCGAACGTGGCCCGCCGGGTGCAGCTGATCCTGGTGGTCGAGGCGGTGCTGGAGCAGTTCACCCGCGTGCCCACTCCGGTAAAGTGACACCCCACCCGCCCAGGAGGCACCCCGTGACGAACCCCGCCCGCGTCGTCGCCGCCGGCCTGGCGGCCGCGGTCGCCGTGGTGCTCGTTGGGGCGGTCCCGGGCGCCGAGCCGCGCGGGCCGACGTTCGTCCTCGCCTGGGGGAAGAAGGGGGCCGGGCCGGGCGAGTTCTACTCCCCCATCGGCATCGCCGTCACGCCGGCCGACGAAGTAGTCGTCACCGACCTGAACAACGCCCGGGTCCAGCGGTTCACCACCGACGGCAAGCACCTCGGCGGGTTCGACCTGCCGTGGGACGAGCCGAAGCGCAAGAGTACGCAGGCCGGCGGCGTCGCGGTGGCGGCCGACGGCACCGTCTACGTGTCGTTCATGCAGCAGCACAAGGTCGCCGCCTACGCGCCGGACGGCAAGCTGGTCCGGTCGTTCGGCACGAAGGGGACCGGCGACGGCGAGTTGCGCCAGCCGGGCGGGCTGGTCCTCCTCGCGGACGGCACCGTGTACGTGGCCGACCAGGGGAACCACCGCGTGCAGTGGTTCACCGCCGACGGGAAGTATCGGGGTCAGTGGGGCGGGCACGGCACCGAGGCGGGGAAGTTCGGCGGGAAGGAGGCGGCCGGGTCGCGGTTCGGCGGGCCGCACTTCCTGGCCCGCGACGGCGCCGGCCGGTTCTACGCCACCGAGGGCGCCCCCGGCCGCGTGCAGCAGCTGACGGCCGACGGGAAGCCGCTCGCCGCGTGGGTCGATACCGGCGACGGCCCCGGCGGGTTCGGGGCGCACGAGTTCGGCACCTCGAAGAACGCGTTCGGCCCGATCGCGGTCGCGGTGGACAGGCACGACCGGGTGTGGGTGAGCAGCCTGAACGACCGGGTGCAGGCGTTCTCGCCGGACGGGAAGTACCTGTTCGGCATCACGGAATCGGGTAAGAAGCCCGGCGAGCTCGCCCGCCCACACGGGATGGCGTTCGACCGCCGCGGGTTCCTCTACGTCGCCGACGCCGGCAACCAGCGGGTCCAGAAGTTCGCCGTCCCCGCCCCGTAACCCCTCCCGACGAGCCGATGCCCGACACCATCCGCGACGTGGCCTGCACCGTCTGCGGGTGCGTGTGCGACGACCTCGCCGTCACCGTGGACGCCGGCCGCGTCGTCGCCGCCACCGGGACGTGCGCGCTGTCGGACCCGTGGCTCCGCGCGCAGAACACGCACCGCCCGCCGGCCGCGCTCGTGGACGGCGTCGCCGCGGAACCCGAAGCCGCGTTCGCCCGCGCCGCCGAGTTGCTGCGGTCCGCCCGCGCCCCGCTCATCTACGGCCTGTCGCGCAGCACGACCGAGGGGCAGCGCGCCGCGACGGCGCTGGCCGACCGGCTCGGCGCCACCATCGACACCACCGCCAGCACTGGCCACGCCCCGTCGATCATGGCGCTACAGCAGGTGGGCGAATCGACGAGCACGCTCGGCGAGGTGCGGAACCGCGCCGACCTGGTGATCTTCTGGGGTTCGGACCCGTTGGTGACGCACCCGCGGCACCTCGAGCGCTACTCGGCCGACCCGGTGGGGCGGTTCGTCCCCGGCGGCCGGCGCGACCGCACCCTCGTCGTCGTCGACGACCGCGAGACGGAGACGGCGAAGGTGGCGGACCGGTTCATCCAGGTGGAACCGGGCCGGCACTGGGAGGCGCTGTGGCGGCTGCGCATGTTGGTGAAAGGCATCGAAAGCCCGGGGACGGCCGTCCCCGGGCTCTGGGACGATCTGGCGGCGCGGATGACGGGCTGCCGCTGCGGCACCGTCTTCTTCGGCGCCGGCCTCACCCGCGGGCCGCTGGCGCACCGGACGGTCGAGGCGCTGCTGCAACTCGTCACCGACCTGAACTTGCACACGCGGTTCTACGCCCGGCGGATGCGGCGGTTCGGCGACGTGGCCGGGGCCGACTCGGTGCTGACGTGGCAGACCGGCTACCCGTTCGGCGTCAACCTCGCCCGCGGCTACCCGCGCTACAACCCCGGCGAGTTCACCGGCCCCGACCTCCTGGCCCGCGGCGAAGTGGACGTGTGCCTCGTGGTCGGCGGCGAGACCGTGGCCGACTTGCCGGCCGCGGCGCGGGCGCACCTCGAACGCATCCCCGTCATCCTCCTCGACGCCCCGGACGCCGACACCGAGCTGCCGACGGCGGTGCGGTTCGCGACGGCCGTGTACGGCGTCCACCGCCCCGGCACGGCGTACCGGATGGACGAGGTGCCGGTGCCGCTGCGGGTGATCCTGCCGACCGACTACCCGAGCGACGGCGAGGTGCTCGGCGAGTTGCTGCGGCGCCTCAGTTGAATTCGCCGCTTGCGGCGTTGCAACGCCGCAAGCGGCGGAGCCCCGAGCGGCGTACAATACCTTATCCCCGCCCGCCCCCGAGGGCCGACCCGATGGCGCTCACTGCTGCCCAGATCGCCGACCAGCGGAAGCAGGTCGAGGAACTCATCGCCGGCCCCGACGTCGGCTTCGCCAAGGCGCTCTTCTTCGGCCGGTTCAAGGGCGAACTCCTCTTCCCGTACCCCACCCTCCCGCCCGACCAGCAGGCCGCCGCCGACCAGATGGCCGAAAAGGTCCGCGACTACGCGAACCTCGCCGTCGACGCCGCCAAGATCGACCGCGAGGCCCGCATCCCCGATTCCGTCGTCAAGGGGCTCGCCGACCTCGACGTCTACCGCCTCACCATCCCGCCGGAGTACGGCGGCTTCGGGTTCAACCAGCAGCAGTACCTCAAGACCATGGAGGTGCTCGGCGGCCACGACGCCAGCGTCGCCGTGTTCGTCAACGCCCACCACTCCATCGGCTGCCGGGCGCTCGTCCTGTTCGGCACGAAGGAGCAGCAGGCGAAGTGGCTGCCGGGTCTCTTCGACGGCTCCCAGCTGTGCGCCTTCGCCCTCACGGAGCCGGAAGCGGGGTCCGACGCCGGCGGCGTCCGCACCACCGCCAAGCCCACGTCGGACGGATCCGCGTTCATCCTGAACGGCACCAAGCACTACATCACCAACGGCGGCATCGCCCACGTCCTCACGGTCATGGCGCGCACCCCGGCGCCGACGCCCGAAGACCCGCAGGCCACGAAGATTACTGCGTTCCTGGTCACGCCCGACATGCCGGGGTTCCAGGTGCTGGAGGAGCGCGCCGAGAAGTGCGGCATCCGCGGCACCGCCACCGGCAAGATGCGCTTCACCGACATGCGCGTCCCGAAGGAGAACGTCCTCGGCCAGCTGGGGCGCGGCCTGCAAGCCGCCCTCACCGTGCTCAACTACGGCCGCGTGACGTTCGGCGCCACCTGCACCGGGCACGCCAAGGTGTGCCTGAAGGCGATGACGAGTCACGCCAAGAGCCGCGTGCAGTTCCAGCAGCCGCTCGCCGAGTTCCAGTTGGTGCGGAAGAAGGTGGCGTTCGCCGCCGCGCACACCTTTGCGATGGAGGCCGCGACCGCCGAGTGCGCCGCGTTCATCGACCGCGGCTCGCCCGACTACATGCTCGAAACGGCGATCCTCAAGGTGTTCGCCACCGAACACCTGTGGACGGTCGTCAACGACGCCATCCAGGTCTGGGGCGGCAAGGCGTACTTCACCGATCAGCCGCTCGAACGGTGGATGCGCGATGCCCGCATTAACACCATCGGC
>DASPHQ010000057.1:0-2242 GCA_035629595.1 Urbifossiella sp.
CGGCCGCAACTCGGGCAGTGGGCGTACGACGTGACGCGCCTGCTCGACCTCTTCAAGCAGCGGAGCGACGACGGCGAACTCCCGGGCGAGATCGTGGTCGTCGGGGAGGGCTCGGCCGGGCTGGCGGCACTGGCCGCAGGTGCGGCCGACCCGCGGATCACGAAGGTCGCGGCGGTCGGGTCGCTGGCGAGCTGGGTGGCGGACGAGCCCTACGCCGCCCAGTGGCTCGGCACGTTCGCCCCCGGCATCGTGCGGGACGTCGGCGACGTGGCGCACCTGGCGGCGCTCGCGGCCCCGCGGCGCGTCGTGATCGGCGGCGGCGTCGGCCCGTCGGGGGCGCCGCTGACCACGGAACAGGTGCGGGCGGTGTACGAGCGGACGCGGTCGATCTGGGTCGGGCACGGCGCCGCGGACGCGCTGCGCGTCGTGGACGCGGACCCGGCGAAGGTCGCCGAGGCGCTACGCTGAACCGCCGCGGTGGGACTTCTCCGGCACCGTCAGGAAGCCCCACCGCAGCGCCTGGTCCTGCGTAAAACCCTTGCCGAGCGTCAGCGCCGTCACCGCCTTCGCGAACTCGTAGCCGAGGTAGAAGGCGTGCGCGGCGTCGAGCCCGGGGTCGGCGGCGAGCAGCTTGTCGAACACGTCGAACGGGTCGGAGCCGCGGAGGTAGACGCTCCCGTTCAGGACGTGAATCTCGCCGCGCTCGGCGAACACGCGGTAGTTCTTGTCGGTGACGCGCGCCGCCAGTTCGGCCAGCGCCGCCTCGCCCTGCTCGTGGACCTTCGGGTCGCGCAACATCACCAGCCCCGGCTCCAGCCGCTTCGGCAGCACCTTCTCGCGCACCGCGTGGTATACCAGCCGACGCGCCAGGTCGAACTCCATCACCGCCGACCGCGCCCAGTTGATGACTTCGGTCGTCAGCACGCTGCGGACGCCGAGCTCCTGACAGAAGCCGGCGAGTAGTACGTTCACGCCGGCCGTGTCCACGTCGGTCAGCTCGGTGAGGTTGCCGACGCCCATCATGATCTCGGCGTCGGGGAAGCGCCGCCGCGCCTCCAGGTAGCGGCCGAGCGACGCGGCGAACCCGAAGCCGATCGGCTCCAGGATCGGGTCAAGCCGGTGCTTCACGCCCCACGCGGTCAGCTGCGCCGCCGTGCGTTCCAGGCTGTCGAAGTCGGCCGGCGTGTCGGGCGTCGCCACGACCTCGACCGCGGGGAAGTGCTCGTGCCAGCGGCGGGCGTGCTCGACGTTCGTGCCGTTGACGCTCAGCACCAACTCGGCGCCGGCCGCGAGCGCCGCCTCCACCTCCGCCGGGTCGAAGCTGTCGATCGAGACGCGGAAGCCGTCGGCGCATAGCGCCGCGACACAGTCGCCGACGCCGGCCCAGGTAGCGCCGGGGTCGCAGCCGAGGTCGATCACGTCGGCGCCGCCGGCGCGGTAGTGGCGCGCCTCCGCGAGCACGGCGGCGAGCGGCTTCCGCGGGGCGTGGTTGATCTCAGCGAGAATGTCGATGTCGAACGCGCCGTACCCCGGCGGCGGGCCGGACGCCTTGCCGAAGAACTCCGGCAGGTCGCGCAGGTCCTTCGGGCCGCGCTCGACGGGGACGCCCATCGCCTCGAACTCCGTCAGTTCGCCGCGGCAGTAGCCGGGGAGGATGACGCGTTGGGTACCGTCCGGCACGGCGAGGCGGCGGGCGACCCAGGCGGTCGTCATGAGCGCGGCGACGGTGATGTTGAGGACGGCGACGTGCGGCTCGAAGCCGGCGCGGGGGGCGAGGTCGTCGAGGACGCGGCGCAGGGCCGGCTCGGCCAGCTTCCCGGTGACGAACAGGAGCCGCGGCCGGGGGGTCACGCCGGAACCGGGGGGACGGACGGCGGCGGCTCGGCGGGCGGCGGCGCCGGGTGCGCGAACTGCGGGTCGGAGAAGACGCGCAGCAGCTCGCCCCACGACACGCGGCCGCGCGGCACCGGCGAGTCGGTCTGCGGCGTCAGCGGCACCTCGTCCATGATGCTCGTCAGGAACGTCGCCTTCGCCACCAGTTCGGTGTGCACGAAGTCGCCGTCCGACTGGATCGGGAACCGGCGCAGGAAGTCGGTGCGGAACAGCTTGAACGTGCTCCCCACGTCCACCAGCGGCACGCCGAACACCCAGCCGACGAACGTGCCGTACAACTTGCCGCGGAACCCCGGCCACGTCTCGGCCGGTTCGAGCTTCATGCCGGCGAACAGCCGCCAGAAGCCGC
>DASPHQ010000058.1:0-5139 GCA_035629595.1 Urbifossiella sp.
AACGCTGGCGCAGTTCGCCGGGTCTGTGCCTCCGCCCGACTGGTTCCGGTTCGACAACCCGGATTGCCGGTCCGTCGGCGGCGAGCGCGTCCGCGGCAACCTCAGCTACTATGACGGCAGGAGCGAAGAGGTGCTGGAGTACCGCGTCGAGTGGCAGGGTGAGAAGGGGCGGTTGCGGAAGGTGTCCGACAACGAGGGGAGCCGGTGGTGGTACACGTGGCCGTGCTGCGCGACGAGCGTTGCGATCCCCGTCGGTATTCTGTGGCTCGTCGGTTGGATGCTCGGACGTGTGGTGAGCCGCCGGTCCGAGGTGTCGGCTGGCAAACAACTTCCGCCTCCATCCGCCTCCGGTGTCACTCCAACATAGATTCTTCCAGTTGACTCAATGCTTCTGGGACTGGGTGCCCCCCTTTCCTGGAACCAATGAGTTCGGTCCGAGCGTCACCCGCCCAGTGCGGCCCAGTCGATGCGGTCCTTGTCGAGGCTCGGCAACTCGGCCGGCAGCGCCTCCAGGTACTTGGGCGCAGCCCCAGTGTTGAACACCACCACCGACTCGTCGCGGCCGACCGTCCCGTCCTTCACCAGTCGTTCGAGCACGTCGAAGCACACCGCCGTTTCGGGGCAGATGCCGATCCCCTCGGCCGCGCTCGCCCGCCGCATCCACAGGCCGATGGCGTCCTCGCGGCCGGTCGCGGCCAGGCCGCCGCTGGCGCGGATGGCGTCGAGGATCATGAAGTCACCGACCGCGACCGGCACCCGCAGCCCGCTCGCCACGGTCTTCGCGTTCGGGAACAGGTCGGCGAAGCGCTCGCCCTTGTCGAACGCGGTGACGATCGGGGCGCACCCCTCGGCCTGCACCGACACGAACCGCGGCAGCTTCGTGCCCTTCGCAATCCACCCCAGCTCCAGCATCTCCTGGAACGCCTTCCACATGCCGACGAGCCCGGTGCCGCCGCCGGTCGGGTAGAAGATCACGTCCGGGAGCGTCCAGCCGAGCTGTTCGGCCAGCTCGAGGCCCATCGTCTTCTTACCCTCGATGCGATACGGCTCCTTCAGCGTGGACAGGTCGAACCACCCCATCCGCTCCGCACCGTCCTTGACGATCTTGCCGCAGTCGTTGATGAGGCCGTTGACGCGAAAGGCCTTCGCTCCGTACAGGTGGGCCTCGAACTGGTTCACGACCGGGGTGTCGGCCGGCATGAAGATAAAACACTCCATGCCGGCGCGGGCGGCGTAGGCGGCCGCGGCGCCGCCGGCGTTCCCCGCTGTCGGTAGAGCCACACGCGTCACGCCGAGCCACTTCGCCATGCTGACGCACGCCGTCTGCCCGCGGCTCTTGAAGCTGCCGGTGGGGAGCTGGCTCTCGTCCTTGACGAGGAGCCGCGACAGGCCGAGTTCCTTGCCGAGCCGCGGGCACGGCAGCAGCGGCGTCATCCCCTCGCCGAGGGTGACCGGTTCCACGTCGAGCGGCAGCGGCAGGAGTTCGCGGTAGCGCCACAGCGACGGCGGCCGCCGGGCGATGTCGGCGGGCGTGACCGCGTCGCGGACGCGGTCGAGGTGGTAGCGGACCCAGATGGGCCGGCCGTTGTGCAGGTTGGCGAGCGTGCCGAACGGCAGGACGGTGCCGTCGATGGCGCCTTCGAGGTGCGAGACGTAATGCATCGCGTCAGGCTACCGGCCGGTCCGGCGCGGTCAAGCGGCGCGACGGGCAACGGAGGTGGGGAGTACGGCATCGATGGCGTCGAGGGTGCGGGCGGTGGCGCCCTGTTGGCGGCGAACCTGCTCGCGGGCCGCGATCCCCATCCGTTCGCGCAGGGCGTCGTCGGCCAGCAGCGCGGCCAGCGCCGGTTCCAACCCGGCGGCGTCCGCGATCATCGTCGCGGCGCCGACTTTGATGAGGCGGCGGGCGGCGTCCTTGAAGTTCCAGACGTGCGGGCCGAACACGCACGGCACCCCGTACCCGGCCGGCTCGATCATACTCTGCCCGCCGCGGCGGCCGTCCAGCGTGCCGCCGACGTAGCCCACGTCGGCGAGGCCCCACGCGGCCCCCAGTTCGCCGACCGTGTCGAGGAGCAGCACCGCCGGCGACGCCGCGAGCGGCTCGGTGACGCGGCTGCGGCGCACGAACGGTAGGCCGCTCGCCTCGACCAATCGGGCGACCTCCTCGAAGCGGTCGGGGTGCCGCGGGACGAGGACGAGTCGCACCCGCGGGAAGCGCTCGCGGAGCTTGGCGAACGCGGCGAGGATCAGTTCCTCCTCCGGGGCGTGCGTGCTGCCGGCCAGGAAAACCAGTGGAGGAGTGGAGGAGGGCAGGAGTGGAGGAGTAAGACCCAGCAGCCGGGCGAGGGTGCGGGTGGCCGGGGTGTCGCGGTCCTTCAGCGCGCCGTCGTACTTGATCGAACCCGTGACGGTCAACGCCGCCGCGGCCACGCCGAGGGCGCGAAGGCGGGCGGCGTACTCGGGCTCCTGCACCGCGAACCTCGACACGTGCGCGAACAGCACGCGCCGCGCCAGCCCGGCGACGCGGGCCAGCCGGCGGGCGCTGCGCGGACTCAGACGGGCGTTCGCTACCACGACGGGGACGCCGCGGCGGGCGGCTTCGGCGAGTGTGTTCGGCCACAACTCGCTTTCGGCGAGCACGAGCACGGTCGGGTTCACGGCGTCGAACGCGGCCGCGGCCGCCCAAGTGAAGTCGAGCGGCCACGGGATCACGGGCAGGTCGGCGAACCGGCGGCGGGCCTCGGCGAGGCCGGTGTCGGTGGTGGACGACACGACCGCGAGCCAGTCCGGGTGGCGGGCGCGGAACGCCGGCACGAGCGTGCCGAGGAGGTTCACCTCACCGACGCTGACGGCGTGGAACCACGCCACCGGCCGGCGGGCGGGGTTGGCGACGGCGGCGGGGCCGGTGAGCTTGGCGAGCAGGTCGCGGCGGTAGCGGCCGGTGGCGGCGCACCGCCACAGCAGCCACGGCGACAACACCGCCAGCACTGCCAGGTAGAGGACGTTCAGCAGCATCGGCCGCGAGCGTACATCAACGCGTTGGGACAAGTCCAGAGGGGTTCGGCGCGCGAAGCCCACCCGTTGCAACGGGCGGGCTTTCACACCCCTTACTCCTCATCCTCGTCGGCCAAGTCGATCACCCCGTCGCCGGGCGCGGCGGGGCCGAGAGCGGCGCCCCGCATCAGCCCACTGGCGAGGTCTTCGAGCACCGGCTTCGTCAGCGGCGGGAACAGGACGTAGCGGGCGCCGAGGTCCATCAGCACCGCCGTCCACGCCGCCCGGTCCGGCTCCGACAGCTTCTCGTCACTCACCGCCACCACGGCCGCGTCCGGGACCGTGCGGTGCAACTCGGCGACGAGCGCCACCACCGCCGGGTCGGCGGGCGAGAACGTCAGGAACGCGACGGTCGGCCGGCGGTCGCGGGCCAGCTCGCGGGCGGCGGCGAGCGTTTTCGCCGGGCGCACGAGCCAGCGGTTCTCGGCGGCGATGTCCGCGAGGTGGCGGCCGACGGCCCCGTCGGCGTCGAACAGGACGAGTTGTGGGCGCTTGCCCGGCATAGCTCACTCGGGCGGCCGGACGGGCGGGTACTGGCTCGTTCCCGACTGGTCGCCGTAGGCCCCCTTCATCGGGATGCGGCAGGTGAACTTACTCCCCTTCTCGGGGACGCTCTGCACCAAAATGTCGCCGCCGTGCTCGCGGAGAATCTTGCGGCTCACCGGCAGCCCCAACCCGGTGCCGCGGCTCCCCTTCGTGCTCACGAACGGCTTGAAGATCGCGTCCACCTGCTCGGCCGGGATGCCGGGGCCGTTGTCCATCACGATCACTTTGGCCCACGCCCCGTCCGGCTCCAGCAGCGCCTGCACGCCGACCTTGCCGTTCGGCCGGTCGGCGAGCGCGTCGAGGGCGTTGCTGACGAGGTTCAGCACCGCCCGGTGGATGCCGTCGGGGTCGCACGGCACGCCCGTCACGTTCGCCCCCGGCCGCCAGTCCAGCGCGACGCCGTGCTCGGCGGCCCGGCCGCGGACCATGTCGAGCACGTCCTCGCACAGCTTGTTCAGGTCCGTCGGCTCGATCGACGGCTCGCGCTCCTTCGAGTAGCTGAGCATGTCGAGCATCAGCGCGTCGATGCGGCCTTGGTTCTTCTCGACCAGCCGCCACCCTTTGGTGAGCAGCTCCCGGTCGCCGTCGCCGAGCGCGGCGCGGACCATGTCCGAACCGAACCGCACGCCCTGCATGATGTTCTTGATGTGGTGCGACAGCGCCGCGATCGTCTGCCCCACGGCGGCGAGCCGCTCGGCGCCGACGAGCGCCTGGTGGTAGCGGCTCTCCTCCACGGCGATCGCCGCCTGGTGGGCCACGGCGCTGGCGAGGTGCAGGTGATCCTCGCTGAACGTGCCCGTGCCCGTGCCGCCGGCGACGACGTGCTTGAGGTTCGACTGCGTGTCGAGGAACATGACCCCCAGTGTCTCGCGGCGGCCCTTCAGCGGCACGCAGATGACCTCGCGGATGTGGTGCCGGTGGATGCTCGCCCCGCCGCGGAAGCGGGCGTCGGTCGCCGCGTCCGTCACGAGGATGCCCTGGTGCTCCTTCAGCACGTAATCGACGATCGTCCGGCTGACGGCGAGTTCCTCCTGGCGGTTGAGGCCGTCCTTGTAGCGGGCCGCCTTCGGGACGAGGTGCCCGGCCTCGTCGCGGAGCATGAAGCAGCCGTGGTCGGCGTCGGCGGTACGCAGCGCCAGCTCCATCACCCGCACCAGCAGTTCGTCGATGTCGAGGATGTGGCTGACGGCCTCGGCGGTTTCGTACAGTGTGGCGAGGCCGGCGAGGCGGGCCTTCACCCAGTCGGACCCGGCCGCGGACGGGCGCGACAGAATCTGACTCCCGGCGTCGGCCCCGACGCTGCGGACGATGGCGGACAGCACGTCGGAGCCGGCGTCGCGGTTGAGGAGCCGGACGCGCTCGGTGAGTTCGTCGCGGCCGGGGGCGGCGTCGGCCGCGGCGGTGGTGTAGAGGAGCTGCGTCTGCCCGACGACGATGCGGTCGCCGGAGCGGAGGGGGGCGGCCCGCACCGGCTGGCCGTTGAGGAGGGTGCCGTTGCCGCTGCCCAGATCGAACAGCTGGAAGCCGCCGTCGGGCAGC
>DASPHQ010000059.1:0-5811 GCA_035629595.1 Urbifossiella sp.
GTCGCCGCGACCGCGGCCTGCTCGAAGTTCCGGTAGACGAGCCCGAGCAGCGCCGAGCCCGCGGCGGTGGCGACGTTCACCGTCCCGGACCCGCCCGCGGTGCCGAACACGACGCCGGCGATGGGTGCGTTCACCGTCACAGCGTCGGCCCCGGGCTGGCCCAGGCCGTCGGCCGCCAGCGACTCGATTCCGGTGAGCGTGAACGACGTGGCGGCGGACCCGCCGGCCAGCGTCAGGACGCCGCCGTCGTTGGCGTCGGGGGCGTACGTCACGGCGTCGTCGCCGCCGCCGCCGAACAGCGTCACCGCGTCCATGCCCAATCCGCCGAGGATCGTCACCGTCGCGGCGAAGCCGATGTCGAGCGCCCGCAGCGCGACCGTGTTCCCGCCGGCGCCGAGGCCGACGACGAGCGCGTGCGTCGGGTTGCGGAAGCGTGTGGACTCGAACGTCGAACCCGTCACCGACGAGAACCCGGCGAGCCCGGCGGCGCCGACCGCCACGTCGGGGTTGGGCGTCGTCGGCAGGTTCACGACCAGGTCGGACGACTCGCCCGCCAGCTCGACCGGCTCGACCTCCGCGAAGCTGACGAGGCCGGTGGTGCCGACCTGCACCGTCCCCGTCTCCGGCCCGTCGTGGCTGACCACGACGAACTCGACGCGGTAGCCGGTGACGACGAGGCGGTCGTCGTCGCCGGGGGTCTCGCCGCCAGCGAACGACAGCCCGGCCGACGCCAGCGGCTCGCCGTTGACGTGGTCGACGGTGAGCGTGTCGGAGCCGGCCCCGCCTTGAACGGTGACGCGGCCGAGCTTGTCGGCCGGGATCGCCGCGACGAGCAGGCCGTTCTTAAAGAACTCGACATTGGCGCCGGACGAATCGCGGCGGACGAGGAAGGCGTCGTCGCCGTCGTCGCCGTCGAGCGTCACGTCGAAGTGGCTGCCGACCGCGAGCACGGCCGGCAACGCCTGGATGAGCCCGGCGCCGGTATCGACGTCCACGCCCGGCGCCCCGAGGTCGAGCGCAGTGGCGGCGAGGGTGTCGGTCACCTGGGCCGGCGTGAGGGTGCGGTTCGCCTGGAGCATCAGCGCGGCGACGGCCGCGGCGTGCGGGGCGGCGGCCGACGTGCCGGTGAAGTTCGGCCGGCCGTCCGGCTCGTCGTCGGTCGGGCCGAAGAACGTCGTGTTTACGCCGTCCGGCGCGACGAAGCGCGGCTCGTGGCGCGTCGCCGACCCGGTCGGGTCGCCGTTGGCGTCGAAGGTGAATACCTGGGTGCCGCCGCGACCGGTGAACGCCCGCGCCACGCCGGGGTCGGTGCCGAACCGCGGCGTGTCCGAGTACCGGGCCGCGCCGACGGTGGCGGACCCGGTCGCGTTGGCGTGGCCGAACACCGTGCTGCTCTGCGTGTCGTACTCGTCCTGCACGAAGCCATCGGCGAAGGCGACGTACTTCACCAGCACCGGGTCGGGGCTGTTCACCGAGAACTTGCCGAGGGCGAGCCGGTAGCGGCCGCCGGTGGTGCCGGCGTCGACCTCGAACACCTCGACCGGGTCGCCGCCGACGTTCGAGTTGAAGCCGCCGATCGACATCAGGAACACGCCGTTCTCGTCGAACACGGCCATGTCCATGTCGATGCGGGCGCCCGGCCCGCCGGCCGATGCGTACCGATCGACCCACTGGAACGAGAACGTCGTCCGCCCGGCCGGGAGCGTCACGGACTGGAAGTAATCGACGCCGGCACCGGCGTCGAAGTCGTGGGCGAGGAAGTTGGCCGACGTGGGGATGAGGCCGGTGCCGCTGCTGCCGAGGTTGTCGCCGCCGCGGTACGCCGACTCGTAGGACTGCCGTCCGAGGTTCCCCGCCGCCGAGAAGTAGACCACGCCGGAGGCGACGACCTCGTCCACGGCCCGCGCCGCCGGGCCGTCCTGGAACATCGGAGCGGCCGGGAATGTCACGTCGTCGACGATGATGTCGGCACCAGGGCGGCCGTCCGGCCCGGCGCTGGCGAGCTCCCGGATGCGATCGGCGAAGACCTGCTGCGTGGCGCCGGCGGCGGCGAACATCAGCTGCGCCCCGGGCGCAACGTCGTGGATCACCTGGAGCATCGCGCGGCCTTCGTCGGCCCCCGCCCCCTCGTGCAAGACAGTCACGTTGCCGGGGAGGTCGCCACTGGCCACGTCGCCGGACGCGCCGCCGAGCGAGTTAAAGCTGTCCGAAATGACCCCGACACGGACGCCGGTGCCGTCGAGGCCGAGGAGCCGCCGCACGTCGTCGGATCGCTGGGCTGCGTCGCCCTGCGTCATGGCGGCGCCGGCGCTAGTGACCAGCCGGTACGCCGGTCGCAGTGCCGCGAGCTCCGGCAGCTCCGCCGCGGCGCCAACGGAGCGGATCGGCAACCAGCCGGCTAGCGGGGCGGACGGGACGAATCCGAGCCCGGCGAGCGCCGACCCGAGCGCGGTCGCGTTCCCGGCGGGGACGGCCTCGACGGCGACGTACCCGTGGGCGACCTGGAGGAGCGAGTTCGAGGGGGCAGCCAGACCGGCGTCGGCCTCGCGGCTGAGGAGGGCGAGGTCGAAGCCGACTTTCGTGAGGGGGCCGGTGCGGTCGCCGCCGGTGTCGAGGCGGGCGAGGGTGACGAGGTCGGGGAGCGCGGCGGGGACGGCGCGGTCTTCGAGCCACTCCGCGAGGAGGCGGACGCGCGCGGGCCGGGTCGCCGGCCGGGGGGACCGGAGGAGCCATCTGGTGATGTGAACCATCGACCACACGGTGGAGGCACCTCGGGGCGGTCGAGAGCCGGACGGCAGGACAGCTACAGGGGGCCGGCGGACCAATCCGAGCATTTTACCACCGCCCGGTCGACTGACCAACCGACGACGGTTCGGACGTGGGCACGGCGGCGCACGGACTTTAGGAGTTTAGACGGCCCGGGTGTCCGCTTGGTTTGCCGGCGGCGGAATTTTCCCCCCGACCGGCCAGTCCTATACTGCCCGCGGCAGGACCCGGCACAGGGGGAGCACATGGCCGAGAAGCGACTGACGGGGAAAGCGGCGATCGTCACCGGGGCCAGCCGCGGCATCGGGGCGGCGATTGCGAAACGTCTGGCCCGCGAGGGGGCGGCGGTGGTGGTCAACTACTCCAGCAGCCGCACGGCCGCGGACGACGTGGTGAAGGAGATCGAGGCCGCCGGCGGCCGCGCCGTCACCTTCCAGGCCAACATGGGGAACCCGGCCGACATCCCGCCGCTGTTCGACACCTGCCTCAAGGAGTTCGGCCGGCTCGACGTCCTCGTCAACAACGCGGCGATCATGAAGCGCACGTTCCTGGAGGAGGTCACCGCCGAAAACATCGCCCTGCACTTCGACGTAAACGTCCGCGGCTACCTGCTGGCGTGCAAGGAGGCGGCCGCCCGGATGACCCGCGGCGGGTCCATCATCAACGTCGCCAGCGCCATCAGCCGCATGGCCTACCCCGGGGCCGTGGTCTACACCGCGACGAAGGGGGCGATCGACGTGATGACCCGCGTGCTGGCGATGGAGCTGGGGCCGCGGGGGATTCGCTGCAACGTCGTCGCCCCGGGCTCGACCGTCACCGACATGAACAGCGAGAAGAGCGGCAAGACGCAGGCGGAGGCCGACCAGGAAATCGCCATGACCGCCCTCCGCCGGCAGGGGATGCCCGACGACATCGCCGACGCGACCGTGTTCCTGGCGACCGAGGAGGCGCGGTGGGTGACCGGGGCGTGGCTCGACGTGTCGGGCGGGATTCGACTGTAATCGGCGACCGCGGCCGGCGTCGTACAATCACGACGCCCGGAGCCGCCGATGGCCGCCGACCGCGACCCGCCCACCGCCGCCGACGTCGCCGTCACCGCCGCCAGCCCGGCGCTGGTGATGCTCATGGTCGGCAGCCTCGTCTTCTTTCTCGTCGAGGTCCTGTACGCCGGCCTGTACTCCGACCGCCTCCTGTACACGCTGTTCTTCTTCGTGTTCGGCGCCGTCCTCGTCGCCCGCATCGCCATCCAGTACGACGCCGCCCGCGCCACCCTCTATGGCCTCGGCCTCGGCGGCGTCACGTTCCTGGCACTGATGGCCTACGTCGAGTACCCCGCGGGGACGCCGTTCCAGTCGGCGCGCTGGCTCGTCAACCTCGGCCTCATGCTGCTGATCTGGTGGAGCGCCCACAAGCTGACGTGGGACTGCACCCACATCGACGAGAACCGCGACAGCTCCGGCCGCGGCCTCCTCAGCGCCGCCGGCCTGGGCGATGAACCCGCCGAAGAAGAACCCCCCCGCCCTGCCCCGGAGCCGGCCAGCAAGAAGAAGAAAAAGAAAGGGCCGGGGGCATTCGCCGGGTGGGTCAACGGCTGGCGCGCCACCCTCGCGGCCCGGCGGGAGCGGCCGCACACCCCGGGCGTGTGGGTGATTTACTTTGCGCTCGCCGCCCTGCCGCTGTTCGCCATCGGCCAGTCGCTGATACCCCCCGACGACGCCGACCGCCGCCGAGCGACGTTCCTGCAAATGGCCGTGTACGTTGGCAGCGCTCTCGGCCTCCTCGTCACCACCAGCCTGTTGGGGCTGCACCGCTACCTCCGCCAGCGGAAGGCGAAGCCGCCCGCGGCGCTCACCGCCGGCTGGCTCGGCCTCGGGGCGGGTCTGATCGTGGTGTTCCTGGCGCTGGGGGCGTTCCTGCCGCGGCCGCACGCCGAGGTGCCGTGGTTCGGCCTGCCGCGGGCGGGCACCGGCGACCGCGACGCCAGCCGCTACGCCCAGGTCGGCGACTCGGCCGGCAAGGGCGACGGGGCCGCGGGGAACGTGTCCGAGAAGGGCGCCGGAAACGCCGCCGGCAAGGGCGGCGACCCCGGCGGCGGCAAGGGCGAGAAGGGCGCCGGCGGCAAGGGCGACGACGGACAGGGCGGCGGCGGCAAGGAGGGCAAAGGAGCCGGCAAGGGTGAGTCCGGCAGCAAGGGCGAAGCCCGCGGCAAGACCGAGGGGGCGAAGGGGAAGGACGACACCACCGGCGGCAAGACCGAGCGCGAGGGCGGCGACAGCCGCGGCAACTCGGGGCAGCGGAACGCGAGTTCCGGCAGTCCGCCGCAGGTCGGCGAGTCGGTGCAGAAGGTGGCGGAAATCGCCAAGTGGATCGTGCTGGCGGTCGTGGTCTTTCTCGTGCTCGCGGGGTTGGTGCTGGCGGTGCTGAAGTACCTGGCGCCGTTCACAGGCTGGGCGCAGCGCTGGCTCGACGCCATCCGCGCGTGGTGGGCCAACCTGTTCGGCAAGAAGTCGAGCGTGACCCGCGCCGCGGAGGAAGCCGCACGGGAAGTCGGCCCGGTGCGACCGCCGCCGTTCTCGGCGTACAGCGACCCGTTCGCCACCGGCACCGCCGACGACCGCGAACCCGCGGAGTTGGTGGAATACACCTTCGCCGCACTCGACTCCTGGGCGTGGGACCGGGGCCACGGGCGAAGCGCCGACGAAACCCCGCTGGAGTTCGCGGCCAGGCTGGCGAACGAATTCCCCGACCACGGGGCCGACTACCGCCGACTCGCGGGGGCGTACGCGCGGGTGGCGTATGCTGAGGGGTCGCCCCCGGCAGGGACGTTGAAGCTGCTGGAAGCGGTGTGGGACCGCATGGTCCACGGCACGACCGCGGCGGCAGAGGTGGAGTGAACGTCAAGTCGGCGAGCCGACCGCCGTGAGGCGGCGGGTGACGGGAAAGTCACCCGCCGCCTCACGGCGGTCGGCTCGCCGTCTGGCTCAACTCTCCTTGAAGTCGTTGTGGCAGTCGCTGCAGCTCTTGTCGATCTTCTTGACGGCGTTA
>DASPHQ010000060.1:0-13470 GCA_035629595.1 Urbifossiella sp.
CGCCATGAACGCGGCGAGCGACGCCAGCACGACGACGACGCGGGTGCGGTAGCCGGCGGAGGGCGTGGTGAGCCCCGGCGGCACGTTGGTCGGCGTGGGGGGGTAGAACGCGTCGGCGGGCATCGGCGGGGTCCGTCGGGGCGGGGTACGCCACTACGGTCGCAGACGGAGGCGACGGACGCAAGGGGGAGGCGAACGGCCGGCGAGCCGACCGCCGTCAGGCGGCGGGTGACGCTCGACTCACCCGCCGCCTGACGGCGGTCGGCTCGCCGCGGTCGCCCTCACTCGCGCCGGTAGACCCACGCGCTGCCCACCCACTTCCCGCTCGCGTCCAGCGAGGTCAGGTCGTCGCGCGTTACGATCAGGTCGGGCCGGCCGTCGCCGTCGAAGTCGCCGGCGGCGAACCCGCGGAAGTGCCGCTTCGTTGCCGTCGGGCCGGTCAGCGCCGCATCCGACAGCAGCCGCTCGCCCGGCGCCAGCCGCGTCAGGCCGGGGCCGCCGAGGTTGCGGTACCAGTAAATCCCGGCGCGGCCGCCGTCGAGCCGCAGGCGGGCGAGCAGGTCCGGCCTCCCGTCCGCGTCCCAGTCGGCGACGGTCACCCCCACGAGGGATTCGTCCACGGTCGTCGGCCGCGGCGAGAACTCGACCTCGTGCGCCACGTCGAGCTCCTGACCCCCGGGGAACGGGCCGAGGGCGACGCCGATGCCGCGGTTGTTCAGCCACAGCAAGTCGGGCGTGCCGTCGCCGTTCCAGTCGGCGGCGGTGACGGCGCTGCGGTGCATGAACCCGGCCCGGGCGTGCTTGCTCCCGTCGGACACCTTGAGGTCCTGCCGCGGCGCCCAGCCGTCGGCGGTGCGGCGGAAGACGTGGAACCCGTAGGAGTCGCAGCAGTGGGAGCCGGAGAGGAGGTCGGGCCGGCCGTCGCCGTCGAAGTCCGCCAACTGCGGACTGAAGTACGCGCTCCCTCACCCCTTCGGGATGCGGCCGGTGGGGTTCCGGTCGTCGAACCACTGCGGGGCGCCGAGCCGCGGGGCGGTGGGGGGGCCGACGCTCGCGTACACGAGGAGCCGGCCGTCGGCGTCGCCGCCCATGAGCAGCTCGGGCCGGCCGTCGCCGTCGATGTCGCCGAGGAAAGGGTAGCCGGAGTCGATGGGGTTGCCGTCGATTTCGAGCCGGACCGGCTCCGCGAGGCGGTCGGAGCGCAGCGGCTCGGGCGGCGGCGGCGGGAGGGTAGGCTTGGCGCAGCCGGCGGCGGCCAGCGCGGCGAGAAGAACGGCCGCGGGCGCGGTGCGCATCGTTCGGACCCCCCGGCGCGGCCGGCGTGCGCGGCCGCTACCTGTCCTACGCCGGCCGGTGCGGTCGGGGTTCGGAGGTTGCGTCACCCGGTGCGTGGTCGGACCGCGCGGGCAGCAGCCGGGCCAGGGCGGGGGCGGTGGCCAGCGTCGTCGCCAGGGCCATCAGCACCATCATGGCGAACAGCGCCGGCGAGATCACGCCCAGGCTCAGGCCGATGTCCAGCACGATCAGCCCCATCAGGCCGCGCGTGTTCATCATCGCCCCCAGCGCCGCCGCGGTCCGCGAGTCGTACCCGGTGAACTTCGCCGCCAGGTACGTGCCGCCGAACTTCCCCAGGGTCGCAACGACGATGACGCCGACGCACAGCCCCCAGCTCACCCAGCTGTCGAGGAGGCCGAGTTCCGTGCGGAGGCCGGCCAGGGCGAAGAACGCCGGTAGCAGCAGCACCGTCACCACGTCCTTCAGCGCCCGCGTGAACTCGCGCGCCAGCCGGCTGTCGTGCGGGATCACGGCGCCGAGCAGGAACGCCCCGAACACCGCGTGGATGCCGATCAGCTCCGTCGCCAGCGCGCTCAGCAGCACCGCCACGAACACCACCGGGATCACCGCCGGCGGCAGCTTCTCCATCGTGTCGAGCTTGCGACACGCCCAGCGGGCCAACGGTCCCACGGCCAGGAACATCACCGCCACGAACGCCGCCGCCCCGGCGACGACGCCGACGGCCGACCCCACTTCGGCGCGTGCCACGCCGACGACGAGCGCCAGCAGGCACCACGCGGTCACGTCGTCGGCGGCGGCGCAGCCGAGGGCCATGACCCCCGCGGGGGTGCGGTCGAGGTTGCGGTCGGCGAGGATGCGGGCCAGCACCGGGAACGCCGTCACCGACAGCGCCACGCCCATGAACAGCGCGAAGCTGTCGAACGGCACCCCGGCGTGCGACACCCGCGGGTACAGCGGCAGCGCCAGCAGCAGGCCCAGCACGAACGGCGCGACGATGCTGGCGTGCGAGATGGCGACCGCGGCGTGGGCGTGCCGCTTCAGCTTCGCCCCGTTCAGCTCCAGCCCGACGAGGAACATGTACAGCACCACGCCGAGTTGCGCCACGGCGCGGAGGGCGGCCGTCACCTGGCCCTTGGGGTCGTCGGCCGCCGCGGGGATGAGCAGGTGCATGGCGTCGGGCGAGATCGCGCCGAGTAGCGACGGCCCGAGGAGGATGCCGGCGACGACCTCGCCGATGACCGGCGGTTGGCCGAAGTGGCGGAAGAGCCGGCCGAGCGCGAACCCGAGGCCGACGATTGCCGCGAGCGTGGCGAGGACGTGCGCCACCACGTCCACCTGCCCGGCCTTCGGCGCCGCGACGGAGATGGCGTCAGCGGGTGCGGTGGGGGCCGCGAGCGTGCCGCCGACCTGCCGCACGATCAGAAACACGACGACGCCGGCGAGCAGCATGAGGACATAGAGCGTCGGCCCGATCCACGACGGGCGGGTGGCGCGGACGAGGGGGGTTTCCAGGGTGGAGTTCATTGTCGCTCGGGGCGAAAGCCAGGGGACGGCCGTCCCCGGGCTTTGGGGACCTGCTAAACCGCCGTGTACGCCGGCAGGTTCTGTTCCGCCCGCAGCTCGTCCATCGGCGGCCACAGCGCGTCCACGTCGTCCTTGAACACGTCGCCGATGAGCACGTCGGTGACGAGCCCCTTCAGGTGCGGGTGCTTCTTCACGAACCGGCCGAAGCTGAGGCCGTCGTAAAACTCGCACACCAGCCGGCGGATGCGGTTCATCCCGCGCAGGAAGCCCGCCTCCCACTTCCGCAGCTGCGCCGCGCTCGTGTCGCCCTTCGCCAGCCCCTCCGCGATGCAGTCCGCGGCCATCGTGCCGGACGTCAGCGCCAGCAGCAGCCCCGACGAGTACAGCGGGTCGAGGAAGCCGAAGGCGTCGCCGACGAGGCACCACCCGTCGCCGGCGGCCTGGGTGGCGCGGTAGCTGTACTCCTTCTGCACGCGGAACACGTCGCAGCGCTGGGCGTTCGCGATGCGCGGCTGCACCCCCGGGGCGCGGGACACTTCCTCGAAGTACAGCTTCTCCAGGTCCTTCGTGTCGCGGTTCTTGAACAGGTAGTCGTGGTCGGCCACCACGCCGACGCTCACGATGTCGTCGTGCAGCGGGATGTACCAGAACCAGCCCTTCTTCCCTTCGGTCTGGATGACGATGGTGGCGCCGTCGTCCTTGCCGGGGTCGCGGTAGGCGCCCTTCCAGTACGTCCACAGCGCGGCCTTCTTCAGCGCCGGGTCCCACTCGCGGAGGCCGAACCGGTCGATGATGAGCGTGCTCTGCCCGCTCGCGTCCACGACCACCTTCGCCCTCACCTCGCGCTCGGGGCCGTCCTCCGGCTTCACGCGGACGCCGACGGCACGGGTGCCTTCGAACAGCACCTCCAGGATGCGGGCGCCCTCGTGGACGTGCACGCCGTTCTCGCGGGCGTTGTCGAGGTTGAGCTTGTCGAACTCGCTGCGCCGCACCTGCCACGTCTGGCTCGACTCGTGCGGCTTGTGCTCGTCGAAGTAGAACGGCTCCGACAGCTTGCCGCGCTGGTTGACGAACTGCACCGAGTACTTCTTGACGAAGTGGCTCGCCTTCATCTTCTCCAGCATCCCGGTGCGCTTCAGGCCGTGGTACGTGTCCGGGATCATCGACTCGCCGATGTGGAAGCGCGGGAAGTGCTCGCGCTCGAACAACTCGACGCGGTGGCCGTGCTTTGCCAGCAGCGTCGAGCAGGTGGCGCCGGAGGGGCCGCCGCCGATTACGACGACATCGACTTCAGTCATGGGTGGGGTTCCTGTGTTCCGCCGCTTGCGGCGTTGCAACGCATGCAACGCCGCAAGCGGCGGGTGGTTAGCTCCACGTCTCGGAGGTTTCGTGGGGGGCGCGGGCGGCCTTCAACAGTTCCGTGAGCCGTTCCAGCTCGTCCGCCGACAGGTGCCCGAGCTGGCGGGCGTGGCAGGCCCGCAGCGGCGCCGCCACCCGCGCCAGCAGCGCCAACCCGGCGTCGGTCACCGCCACCAGCACGGAACGGCGGTCCTCGGTGCTGCGGACGCGCGACACCAGCCCGCGCGCTTCGAGCTTGTCGAGCATCCGCGTCACGTCCGGCGCCCGGCTGACCAGCCGTTCGGCCAGGGCGAGGGTCGGCACGGCGTCCGGCCGGGCGGCCTTGAGCAGGCGCAGCAGGTTGTACAGCTGCGGGGTGAGGTCGAAGCCGGCGAACAGCTCGTCCTCGAGCGCCCGGAGGCGGTCGTAGGTCCGCCACAGGTTCAGGAACGCCTCCTGCTCCGGGCTGTCGAACCGCCGCCCGCCCCTGGCGCTGCTCATACCCGCAGTTTACCCGGCCCGACAATAGTCGTCCAGACAATTATTTCGAGACGCGACCGGCGAGCCGCCCGCCGTCAGGCGCCGGGTGACGTGATGGCTACTTCTTCGCCTTCACCTTGGAGGGGGTCATCTCGAACGTGTCCAGGAAGGCCGTCGCCTCCTTGCCGGAGGCGAACTCCTTCGGCCCGCCGACCACCAGCGTGTACAGCACCGGGTCGGCGGCGATGAACCGGGTGCGCGTCTGGTGCCCGTCCCGGATGGTCAGGATCTCGCGGGCCGGGTACTTCGCCTTCCCGACGAGGAAGTCCTTCGACGCCAGCCGCGTCGTCTTCGGCTGCCCCACGGTGGCCTTCTCGCCCAGCTCCAGGATCGCCTTCGCGGGCGCCTTCAGCACGCCCTTCTGGTGCGGCGTGTACGTCACGATGTACGTCTCCGCCCTGGCCTTGAGCACCGCGGTGGTGACGACCGCCTTCAGCCCGCCGGGGATGTCTACGGTCTTCTCCTTGACGTCGGCGCCGACCGGGAAGAAGGCGACGAAGCCGCCCTCGGGAATGGCGTAGCGCTCGGTCGGCGCGTCGGCCGCGCCAACGAGCACCCCGCAACACGCCAGGACGGCCGTCATCGCCGCGATTCGGTATCGCATCGGACCCTCCGGTCAGTCCTCGACGACCTTCGACTTCTTCGCCGGCGTGATCTCGAATGACTTGAGGAAGGCCTTCGCTTCCTTGCTGTTGGCGTACTCGCCGGGGCCGCCGACCACCAGCACGTACACCCGCGGGTCGGCGACGATGACGTGCGTCCGCACGATCATCCCGTCCTTGTCCACGACCAGCTCGCGGGCCGGGTGCTTCTCGACGCCGTGGGTGAAGTCCTTCTGGCTCACCTCCTTGCCGCCGCTCTTGGACAGCGCCCCGTTAGCGGCGCCGTCCAGGATGGCCTTCGCCGGCACCGCCTTGAGCGTCCCAGGCGGGAGCGCCATGTACATCGCGACGTGCGACTTCTTGTCCGCCTCCGCGATGGTCATGACCATCTTGAGGCCGCCGGGGGCGTCCTGCGTCTTGGTCTTCGGCTCGGCCCCGGCCGGGAACCGCACCGTGTAGCCGCCGTCCTTCGAGACGTACTTGCCGTCCTTCGTGTCCTGCGCGGTGCCGACCAGCCCGCACGCCATCAGCGCCAACGCCGCCGCGATCTTGACCCGCATCGGATACTCCCGTGGTTACTTGACCAGCTCGAACGAGTCGAGGAACTCCGTCGCCGCCTTCCCGGTGACGAAGCCGCCGGCGCCGACCGCCCCGACCTGGAACAGCCGCCCGTCCCGGATGAACATACGGTATCGGAGCTGAACCTTCCCCTTGTCGATGACCACCTCGCGGCCGGCGGCCTTGTCCGGGGCGTGCGGCACCGGCCCGTCCGCCACCACCTTGCCGTCCTTCCCCTTGAGGCCGTCGCGGGCGCCGTTGAAGAGCGTCTCGTACTCGGCCGGCCCGGCCGCGGCCGCGGGGTAGTCCACGTGGCTGACCAGGTAGATGCCGCCGTCCGCGGTGGCATAGGTGGCGGTGTAGACGGTGAGCTCGCCGAGCGGCGTCTTGGCCTTCTGCGACTTCTCCTCCGGCTTCCCCGGGAAGCGCACCTTGAACCGCCCGCCCTTCGGGCTGACGTCGAAGCCGGTCGGCTGCGCCTCGGCGGCGGCGGCGACGAGAAGGATGAGGAGTGCCGCGGAACGCATGAGATCCTCCGAACGCCCGGGGCCGGCCGTCCCCGGGCTTGGCCTCGCTACTTGGTCACCTCGAACGCGTCGAGGAAGCGGTCGGCGTCGCGGCCGGTGACGAACGCCTTCGGCCCCTGCACGAGCACCTGGTACAGCCGCGGGCCGGCGACGACGATGCGGTTGCGCACAGCGTACAGCGGCTTCTCGATGAGCACGTCGCGGCCGGGGTGCTTCTCGGCGCCGACCACGATTTCCTTGTCGAGTACGACCTTGCCGTCGCTCCCCTTGGCGGCGTCGCGGACCTTGTCGAGACGCGGGCCGGCGGGCAGCTTCGCCACGTCGTCCGGCGGGTCGATGTACGTCACCATGAACCGCACGTCGTTGTCGAGGCTGACGGAGTCGAAGGTGAGGGTGCGCGGCCCGGCGGGGGTTTTCACCTCGGTCGTCTCGGTCTTCACCGCGCCGGGGAAGATGCCCTTGTAGCGCCCGGCCGCGGACGCGAACGCCTGGAACTCGAGCGCCGCCGGCTGGGCGGCGACCGCGAGGAGGGCGGCGGCGAGGATGGCGAGGGGGAGCGTCCGTGTCCGCATGGGGGGTCTCCTGTCCCGGGAGCGACGGGGGCAGGGTAGCGGATCGGGGAAGTGCGGGCAAGCGAGAGGTGAAGGGAGGTGCGGCTGCGGGCTTGGTAGCCGCGGGCTTAGGCCCGCGCTACGTCGGCGGTGTCGCAGGGGCGTGGCTCCCCGCTACTCCGCCTCAGGTGGGCGCGGGCTGAAGCCCGCGGCTACCAAGCCCGCAGCCCCGAGCTAACAACTACCGCGTCAGCGCCGACACGATCCGCTCGAAGTCGTCGTTCGAGTCGAACCCGATGACGATTTGCCCCTTGTCCTTCGCCTTCACCTTGATCTCGATCTTCACCGCCAGCCGCTGCCGCAGGTCGTCCTCGATCCCCTTCACGTGCGCCGTCTTCTCCGCCGGCCGCCGCTCCTCCGGCTCCTCGTCGGCGCCGGCGGTCGCCGCGGCCGCGGCCTCGAGGCTCTGCTCCTTCACCAGCAGCTCGAGGGCGCGGACGGAGTAGTTCTTCAGGATCGTCTCGCGGCAGAGGGCCAGCTGCCGGTCGGCGTCCGGGACGCCCTTGAGCACCTTGGCGTGGCCGAGGCTGATCTGCCCGAGCCGCACCGCGTCCTGCACCTCCGGCGGTAGGTTCAGCAGGCCGAGCAGGTTGCTGACGGTGGTGCGGTCGAGGCCGAGCTTCGCGCCGAGCGCTTCCTGCGAGACGCCGAACTTGTCGAGGTAGTCGCGGAAGCCCTGTGCCTTTTCGATCGGGTTCAGGTCGCTCCGCTGGATGTTCTCGACCAGCGCCGCCTCGAACACCTGCTGGTCGTCGAACGCGACGACATGGACCGGCACGTCGGTGAGACCCGCCGCCTGCGCGGCGCGGAGGCGGCGCTCGCCGGCGATGAGCTGGAAGCCGTCGTCGGTCTGGCGGACCACGATGGGCTGCAGGACGCCGTGCGACTTGACGCTGGCGGTGAGCGAGGCGAGTTCGTCGTCGTCGAAGCGCTTGCGGGGCTGGTAGGGGTTCTGTTTCACGTCGCCGACGGGGAGCCGGTTGGTGGGCGCGTCGGCCGGGCCGGCGTCGCCGAGGAGGGCGGAGAGCCCGCGGCCGAGGCGGGGCTTGGTGGCGGTGGCGTCCATGCGATTCCTCCGGGTGCCCCGCCTCCCGCGGGGACGAGCCGAGCTCATAGCGGCGGCGCGGCGCTTTGGGAAGACCGGAGCACCCGGCACCATTCCGGTAGCCGCGGGCTTCAGCCCGCGCCCACTTGCGACGACCATCGGGGGGTAACGCGGTCCAGACACCGCAAACGCGGGCGCGGGCTGAAGCCCGCGGCTACCGGAGCGGTGCCGACGGGAAAGTGGACTTGTCGCCCGCGCGAATTCTCCCTTACGATCCCGCCCGTCAGGCGACGGACCGGAACCCGTCGCCCGACCCGCCTGCCAACGGACCGGAACCCGAAGGCAACGCGGTGGGGCTCTTACCAGCCCCGTGAGAAGAGGTGTCGAGGTCCGCCGCCGCGTACTCCCGCGGTGCCCCTCCCGGGGCGCATTTCGGCGGACCTGTCGCACCACCCCAGACCCGCGCGACCGTACCCCGACGCACCCGCGTGCGCGTCCCGCCGCGTGCCCCGGCACGCCCGGCCGCGCCCCCGGTGCGCCCCGGCCCGGTCGCGCTCCGTCCCCACCCCCGTGGTGCAGGAGCCCCCGCGCATGGATGCGACCCGAGGCCCGATCCTGTTTCGCTGTGACGGCACGCCCGACGCCGGGTGGGAGCCGTTCTACCAGTGCCTGTCCCTGGCCGCCGCGTTCCAGCGGCGCCGCCGCGGCACGCACTTCTTCAGCTACCTCGACCCGCTCTCCCTGGCGACCGCCGTCAACCGCGGCAACAACGACTGGGTCGCCGCCCAGCAGCCGATCGGCAGCCCCGGCGACCTGAGCGCCACCATCGCCCAGGTCCGCCGCCTCAACGCCGCCGCGGTCGTCCTCGCCGGCGACGGGTACGACGAGGACTACCTCGCCGACCTCCGCGCCACCGGCACCCTGGTCGTGGTGTTCGACAGCGCCGCCGCCCTCACGTTCGACGCCGACGTGGTGGTGAACCCGCTGTCGGCGCCGGGCCGGAAGGCGTACCGCCCGGGGCCGGGCTGCCAGCTGCTGCTCGGCCACAAGTACGCGCTGTGCCGCGGCGTGTTCCGCCGCCAGCGCACCATCCGCGCCACCGAGCCGGCGGGTCCGTTCCGCGCCCTGGTGGCGATGGGCGACGACGACCCGGCCGGGGAGGCGTTCACCCGCACCGAGCAGCTGCTAACGATGGACCGGGTGGCGAAGGTGTCGGTGGCGTGCCGCACGCACCACCCGCGCTACCACGACCTGAAGGACCTGGCGGAATCGACCGACGGCCGGGTCGAGGTGGTGACGGAGGCGAAGGAGCTGATGACGCGGCTGGTGCGGAGCCACTTCGCGCTGACCGGCGGCGACGGGTGGAGCGGTGAGCTGTGCGTGGTGGGGCTGCCGCAGCTGATCCTGTCGCAGTCGAAGCGGCACGGGATGAACGCCAAGCGGATGGACGAGGACGGCGTGGCGACGTTCCTCGGCGACGCGGCGGACGTGCCGTTCGAGCAGCTGAAGGAGGCGGTGGACCTGCTGCTGGACGACGCGATGGAGCGGAAGACGATGACGCGGTGCGCCCGCAACCAGTACGACGGCCGCGGCCCCGACCGGGTGGTGAACGGGATGGAGATCCTGCTGCACGCCCCGGCGCGGAAGCGCGCCGCGCAGGCGGTGCCGCTGCGCATTGCGGCGTAGTTGATTTCGCCGCTTGCGGCTTCGCGCTGCCCAACGCGAAGCCGCAAGCGGCAACCCGGGTGCGCTGGTAGACTACCCCTACCCGCGCGCCCGGAGCCCCCTCTCATGTCCAAAGACGAAGTCGCGGATGCCCTCGACGAGATCGGCGTCCTGCTCGAGCTGCAGGGCGAGAACGCCTTCCGCTGCAACGCCTACTTCAACGGCGCCCGCACCGTCCGCTCCCTGTCCGACGACCTGAAGCGGCTCGTCGCCGAGAAGCGCCTCGGCGAGGTCCGCGGGCTCGGCGCCGCGCTCGCGGACAAGATCACCACGCTCGTCACCACCGGCGAGCTGCCGTACCTAACCGACCTACGCCGCCAGGTGCCCGCCGGCCTCATCGAGATGCGGCAGCTGCAAGGGGTCGGCTCCAAGAAGGTGAAGGCGCTGCACGACGCCCTCGGCGTCGACACCGTCGACAAGTTGAAGGCCGCGTGCGAGGCCGGCGACGTGGCGAAGCTCAAGGGCTTCGGCGCCAAGACCCAGGCCAACATCCTCGAAGCGATCCGCTTCCGTGAGGAAGCCGGGCAGCGCGTCCGCATCGACATGGCGTCGGGCCTCGCCGAGGCGCTGGTGGCGCGCGTCCGCGAGCTGCCGGGCGTCGTCCGCGCCGAGGCGTGCGGCAGCGTCCGCCGCCGCCGCGAGACGTGCGGCGACCTCGACATCCTCGCCTCCGCCGCCGACGCGCAGCCGGTCATCGACGCCTTCGCCGCGTTTCCCGAAGTCGTCCGCGTGCTCGGCCAGGGGCCGACGAAGGTCAGCGTGCTCGCCACGTCGCGCGTGGACGGCGACAAGGTGACGCTGCAGGCCGACCTGCGGGTGTTGACCGACGACCTGTTCCCGTTCGGCCTCCACTACTTCACCGGGAGCAAGGCGCACAACATCCGCATGCGGCAGCGCGCCCTCGACCGCGGCTGGCTCCTCAGCGAGTACGGCCTCGGCACCGCCGACGCGCCCGTCCACTGCACCACGGAGGCGGACATCTTCGCGGCGCTCGACCTGGAGTACGTGCCGCCGGAGCTGCGCGAGGACACGGGCGAGATGGAGGCCGCGGAGGCGAAGGCGCTGCCTCGGCTGCTGGAGTACGGCGACCTCCGCGGCGTGTTCCACAACCACACGACGTACAGCGACGGGAGCGCGTCGCTGGAGGAGATGGCACTGGCGGCGAAGGCGCTCGGCTGGGAGTATTTTGGCGTCGGCGACCACTCGCAGTCGCTGGCCGTGGCGCGGGGGATGCCGCCGAGCGTGGTCCGCAAGCAGTGGGACGAGATCGACGCGGTGAACGCCAGGCTGACGGGCGTGCGCATCCTCAAGGGCATCGAGAGCGACATCCTCCAGGACGGCTCGCTCGACTACCCCGACGAGCTGCTGGCCGGGTTCGACTACGTCGTCGGCAGCGTCCACACGCACTTCGGGATGACCGAGGCGGAGCAGACGGAGCGGGTGTGCCGCGCCCTGGCTCACCCGGCGCTGACGATGCTGGGCCACGCCACCGGCCGGCTGCTGCTGAAGCGCGAGGGGTACAAGATCGACCTGGAAGAGGTGCTGAAGACCGCCGCGCGGTTCGGGAAGATGGTGGAGATCAACGCGAACCCGTACCGCCTCGACCTCGACTGGGTCCACGCGAAGCGGGCGAAGGCGCTGGGCGTGCAGCTCGTCATTAACCCGGACGCGCACAGCCCGGGGCAGCTGGGGCTGACGCGGTACGGCGTGGACGTGGCCCGCCGCGGCTGGCTGGAGGCGAAGGACGTGTTCAACACGCGGTCGCTGGCCGAGGTGCAGGCCGAGCTGGCGCGGCGGAAGCGGGCCTGAGCTGTTCCACGTGGAACGGCTGGGCCGGTCAGCCGCCCGCGCCGTTGAGTGCGTCGGGGTCGATGCCCGCGGCCCGGAGCTTTGCCCGCAGCCGCTCGGCGCGTCGCTCCGCCTCGTCGGCTCGTAGGCGTTCCGCGTCAGCCTCGCGTTTGATCTCGTTCGCCCGCTCGCGCTCCTCCTCGAACGCCAGCGTCGTCTTCCGCAACTCCTCGGCCGTCCCCTCCAGCTCCTCGGTGATCTCGCGGACGCGCTCCTCGCGGGTGCGGAACTCGCGCCCGTCCGGCGTGTAAAGCTTGAGTTCGCCGTTGTGCTCGAAGCGAATTCCGAGCCGCGGGCTGACGAAACCGTCCATCAGGTCCACGGGTTCGAACCCCAGCTCGCCGCGGACATAGCCGTGGACGAGGTTCTTGTACGGGTTGATGAAGTAGTACTCCTCCACCCCGTGCCGCTCGTACCAGCGCCGCTTCCGCCGCATCTCGTCGAGCGTGTTCGACGGCGACAGCACCTCGAACACCACCTGCGGGGCGACTCCGCTCTCCTCCCACTGCTTGTAGCTGCCGCGGTAGCCGGGCGGGCGGCCGAACGCCACCAGCGCGTCCGGCGCCTGACGGTCCAGGCTCCCCTCGGTCGGGTACCACAGCAGGTCGCCGGCGACGAACACCTGCTGCCCGGCGAACAGCTCGCGCAGCTCGCCGACGATCTTCACCATCCAGTCCCACTGGAGCGTGTTGTCGGCCGTGGGCTGACCGTCGCTGTCGGGGTACACCAGCGGCTCGGCGGCCGGCGCGGGCGTGCTCATCGAGGGGTCCTCCACACGCGCCAGCGTACCGTTTCAGCCACCGCCGCCGCCAGCCCGGTACTTGGGGTTCGCCGCCAGGAACGCCGCCACGCGGTCCGTCCGCGTCACGGCGTCGGCCAGGAAGGCGACCGCGGCGCGGAGGCGGTCGTCCGGCTCGGCCGTGCTGAAGCGTAAGAACCCCTGACCCGCCGCGCCGAAGCACTCGCCGCCGAGGCACGCCACGCCGCGCGCCTCGTCGGCGCCTTCGAGCAGGTACATCGCAAGCCCGTGCGACGTGATCCCCAGCCGCCGGCACAGCGGCCGCACGTCCGGGAACACGTAGAAGGTGCCCGCCGGTTCTGCCACGCTCACGTCCGGCACCCGCCGCAGCTCGGCCACCAGCAGCGCGACCTTCTTGCGGAACTCGGCCATCGTCCGGTCGCGCTCGGCGGCGTCGTGCCGTATCGCGGCCAGGCCGGCGAGCTGCACGAACGGCGGGGCGCATGACAGCGTCGAGTTCACCATCTTGCCGATCAGCTCGGCCAGCGGCGCGGCCGTCACCGCGAACCCGCACCGCCAGCCGCTCATGCTGTAGCTTTTCGAGAACGTGTATGCCGCGACGGTCCGCTCCATCATGCCGGGCTCGGCCAGCGGCGAGTGGTGCCGGCCGCGCCACACCATGTGGCAGTAGGGCTCGTCGCTGAACAGCGCCACGCCGGTGCCGCGGAGGAGCGCCGCGAGGCCTTCCAGGTCGGCCTTCGTGGCGACGCCGCCGGTCGGGTTGTGCGGCGAGTTCAGGAACACCGCCTTCGCCCGCGGCTCGTCGCGAACGAAGCGCTCGACGGCGCCGAGGTCGGGGCGGAAGTCGTGCTCAGGGGTGAGCGGCGCGGTGACCATGCGGGCGCCGCGGCGGAGGATGTTCGGCAGGTACGTCGGGAACGCCGGCTCGAACACGAGCACCGCGTCGCCGGGGTCGAGGAACGCCTCGCAGAAGAACTGCTCGAACACCTTGGCGCCGGGGCCGACGACGACGTTCTCCGGGCCGATGGGGACGCCGAACTCCCGGGCGTAGTTCCGGGCGATGGCCTCGCGGAACGACGGCAGGCCCGGCGAGGGG
>DASPHQ010000061.1:0-2563 GCA_035629595.1 Urbifossiella sp.
GACGAGCAACCCCACCGCCACGACCAGAGCCGACCGCAGGTGCGCGGGCATCACACCACCGGGGGCTTGCCGAGGCTCCGGCGCACGAGCGACAACTGCCCCGTGTGCATGGCGATGTGGAGCGCCCCGAACAACACGCCCTCGCCGTAGGTGGTGGCGGGACCGGGCCGGGTGGCGGGTTCGGTCAACTTCGCGGCCGGGATGGCCGGAATGACCTCGATCACCTTTGCCAGACAGGCGTCGAATAGCGCCAACAGCTCCGCGGTGTCGCCGACGGCGGACTGGTCGCCGGCGGGCTTGCCGGTCTGGGTGAAGGTGTCGAGCAGGCCGGGCGGCAGTGGCGCGAGGTCGGCCGCGCCGAGCCGGTCGGCGGTGCGCCAGAGGGTGACGGCGAGGTGGCCAACGACCCACGCCGCGGAGTTCGACCCCGGTACCGGCTGGTGTCGGAACTCGTCGGGCGTGAGGTCGTGGGTCATGCGGTGGATGAGTTGCCCGGCCATGCGGTAGCCGGCGGCAATTGCGTCGTGGAAGGTCGGCGTCATGGGTCGTGCTCCGGTACGGAATGTGTTGTACGCACTGCCCCTGGGTGGCGGAAGCCGGGAGCGGGCGGGCGGTCGTATAACGGACGCTGGGGGACGCATGAGTGACGCCGCGGCGACACCGGTTCACGAACTGCCGCGACTGCCGCGTCGCGCGCCCGACGGGCACAAGGGAACCTACGGCCAGGTACTCGTAGTCGCGGGTAGCCGCGGCATGGCCGGGGCCGCGGTCCTCGTCGGCCGCGGCGCGCTGCGGGCCGGGGCTGGGCTCGTCCGCGTCGCCTGCCCCGCCGAGGTTCAGCCCACCGTCGCCGCCGGCCACCCGTGCTACATGACCGTGCCGCTCCGCCAGCACGCCGACGGCACCCTGGGCGCCGGCGTCGCCGCGGAGCTGGTCGAGCTGGGGCGCGGCGCGAACGCGGTGGCGATCGGCCCCGGGCTCGGCCAGACGGACGACGCCGCGGCGCTGGTGAAGGCACTCCTCCGCGAGCTGCCGCGGACGCCGACCGTCGTGGACGCCGACGGCCTGAACGCCCTCGCCCCGCTCGGCGACGAGTTCCGCGACCGGCCGATGCCGCTCGTCCTCACCCCGCACCCCGGCGAGTTCGCGCGCCTGGCCGGCGTCGCCACCCACGACGCGGTGGCCCGCCGCGAGGAGCTGGCCGTTGGGCTCGCCTGGAAGACCGGGGCCGTCGTGCTGGTGAAGGGGGCGGGGACGGTGGTGACCGACGGCCGGCGCGTGTACCGGAACACGACCGGCAACCCCGGCATGGCCACCGGCGGCAGCGGCGACGTGCTGACCGGCGTGGTCGGCGCCCTGCTGGCGCAGGGGCTCGCCCCGTTCGACGCGGCCGTACTCGGCGCCTGGGTCCACGGCCGGGCCGGCGACCACGCCGCGGCCGACCTCGGCCAGACCGCGTTGACCGCCGCCGACCTCCCCGAGTACCTCTCCGCTGCGTTCCGCGAACTGGAAGCCCGCTGGTAGTGCCCCCGAGGTGACCGCCCGTGCCGAAGCTGATCTGCCCGAACTGCGCGAAGTTCGTGACCGTGTCCGACGAGGCCGCCGGCACCACCGTGCCGTGCCCCGAGTGCAAAGCGCCGTTCCCCGTCCCCGCCCGGTACGACCCGGTCGTGTCGGTGCCGAACTCGCCGCCACCCCCACCCCCGCCGCATGTGCCGCCTCCGGCGGCGCCAGCCGCTCCGCTGCCGGGGCTGACGCCGGAGGCACTGGCCGCGGTGACGCACCCGGCACCGCCGCTCGGGGCCGGGTACGAGCACACGCTCGGCCTGTCGCTGCGGCAGTCCACCCTGGCGTGGGTGCCGGCCGTGGGGCTGACCATCGTGCTGCTACTGACGCTGTTCCCTTGGGTCGGCTCCTACGTCGGCGGCTCGGCGGTCTACTCGCAGACGGCGTGGCGGGCACTAACCGGTAGCCCGGCGCGGAACTTCCACCTCGAAGAATTGTCGCGGCAGCAGGCCGGCTGGCCGGCGGACGTGCTCAACAGGGTGTCGTCGGACTGGCCGTTGATGCTCACGTACCTGCTGCTGCTGATCGTGGCGGTGGCGCTGGCGTGGGCGGAGCGGTTCGTCGCGGACATCAACCGCACCCGCCTCCCGCGGCAGGCCGGCTTCCTCGCCGACGTCTGGCCTTACCGCGTGCCCGTGCTGGCGGGGCTCGCCGCGGTGCTGGTCGTTCTCCTCTTCCTCCAGGCCGGCCGCGGGTTCGGGCTGGAGCGGGCGATGCGGCAGGCGGTGGCCGAGCGGTTCGCGGGCGAGCGGGAGCGGGCGGCGGGCAACGAGGCCAAGCTCGACGAGATCGAGTTCCGCGCCGACCAGGAGCTCAGCAAGTTCAACCTGGAGCGGACAGCGTGGTTCGAGTTGGCCGTCGGGCTCCACCTGCTCGTGGTGCTGGCGATGGTCGGCCGATTCTGGCTCGAACGCCGCGGCAGCAAGCCGCCGCCGCGCCTCGTCCTCCAATACTGACACCACCGGCTGCCGCGTGACCAGCACTGGTCACCGGCTGA
>DASPHQ010000062.1:0-3893 GCA_035629595.1 Urbifossiella sp.
TCCCCACCCTCCCCGGTCGCCGCACCCGCCATGAAGCACTGGCCCTCCGCCGCCCTCGCACTCCTCCTCGCCACCGGCACCGCTTCGGCCCAGCAGCCGAAGGCGACCGACCGCCCACTCCCGCCGGCCGAAGCGGCGAAGGCGATTACGCTGCCGCCCGGCTTCAAGGCGACGCTGTTCGCCGGCGAGCCGGACGTGGTGCAGCCGATCGCCATGACGTTCGACACCCGCGGCCGGCTGTGGGTGGTCGAGTGCCTGAGCTACCCGAAGTGGCGCACCGACGGGAAGGGGAACGACCGCGTCACGATCCTCGAAGATACCGACGGCGACGGCGTCCACGACAAGCGGACGGTGTTCCTGGACAACGGCCCGAACCTGTCCGGCATCGAGGTCGGCCACGGCGGCGTGTGGCTGTGCTCAGTGCCGAACCTGATTTTCGTCCCCGACCGCGACGGCGACGACAAGCCGGACGGCCCGCCGGAAGTGATCCTCGACGGGTGGAACCTGAAGGACACGAAGCACAACATCTTCAACAGCCTGGCGTGGGGGCCGGACGGCTGGCTGTACGGCTGCAACGGCATCCAGTCGAAGTCGCTCGTCGGCAAGCCGGGCACGCCGGACAAGGACCGCGTGCGGCTCGACTGCGGCGTGTGGCGCTACCATCCGGTGCGGAAGGCGTTCGAGCTGTACGCCAGCGGCACGACGAACCCGTTCGGCCTCGACTGGGACGACCACGGGCAGCTGTTCATCACCAACTGCGTGATCCACCACCTGTGGCACGTCGTACCCGGCGGGCACATGCAGCGGATGTACGGCGAGGACGTGAACCCGTGGGTGTTCGCGTACCAGACGAGCTGCGCCGACCACCTCCACTGGGGCGGCGGGGCGTGGACGAGTTCGCGCACCACCGGCGTCGGCGGCAGCCCGGCGCACAGCGAGGCGGGCGGCGGCCACGCCCACAGCGGTGCCGCCGTGTATTTGGGCGACAACTTCCCGCCAGAATACCGCAACAGCCTGTTCACATGCAACATCCACGGCAACCGCCTGAACCGCGACCGGCTCGAACGCACGCCCGCCGGCTACGTCGGCAAGCACGCCCCGGACTTCCTGCACGCCAACGACAGCTGGTTCCGCGGCATCGCCGTCCGCGGCGGCCCCGAGGGCGGGCTGTACGTGACCGACTGGTCCGACACCGGCGAGTGCCACAATTATGACAAGGCCGACCTGACCAACGGCCGCGTCTACCGCGTCGTCCACGGCACTCCGAAGCGCTGGACCGGCGACGTGGCGAAGTTGTCGGACGCCGAGCTGGTGAAGCTGCAAATCCACCCGAACGACTGGTTCGTGCGTCAGGCGCGCCGCGTGCTCCAGGAGCGCGCCGCGGCCGGGAAGCTGGAGAAGGACACGAAGGAATCGCTCGTCCGCATGGTGAAGGGGACCGACGACGTGACGTGGAAGCTGCGGGCGATGTGGGGGCTGAACGCCGTCGGCGGCCTGACGCCGGAACTGCTCACCGAACTGCTCGGCCACGCCGACGACGACGTGCGGGCGTGGGCGCTGATGCTCGCCCTCGACCCCGCGACGCCGGCCCCCGCGGCAGTCGCGGCCGTGCTCGCGGCGGTGGAGAAGGAGGAGTCGCCGTTCGTACTCCAGTTCGCGGCCGGCGTGTCGCAGCGGCTCGCGGGCGCCGACGGCCGCAAGCTGGCGCGGCTGGTCGAGTGGCGCATCCTCGACAGCGACGAGCCGAACCTCGCGCTCGCCGGCTGGTACGCTGTGCAGAAGGCGCTCGCCGGCACGGACGCGCCCGCCGACTGGACGGCCTTCCTCGAAAACGCCCGCCACCCGCTGATCGGCCGCAACATCGCGCGCTACCTGGTCGCGTCCGCCCCCGCCGGCCAGCGCGACGCCCGACTCAAGTACCTGGTCGAGTTCCTCGATGATGTGAAGATCGAGTCGTCGCAGTTGCCCGTCCTCGCTGGCATCCAGGAGGCGCTCGCCAACCTGCGCGAAGCGCCGGAGCCGCAGGGGTGGGGCGCCGTGTACGTCCAACTCTCCGCGAGCGAGGTGCCCGAGGTCCGCAGCCGGGCCGAGGCGCTGGCGGTGCTGTTCGGCAACGCCCGCGCCCTCGCCGACCTGAAGGGCCGAGCCGCCGACGCCAAGGCCGATCCCGCCGCCCGTGCCGCCGCGATCGAACTTCTGGCCCGCCGCCGTGTCGCCGACCTACCATCGCTTCTGCAACCGCTGCTGACCGACGCCGCCGTCCGCGGCCCGGCGGTGCGGGCGCTCGCCGCTGTGCCGCACGACGCCACCGCGGTCCGAGTGTTGGCTTCATACCCGCAGTTCACCGCCGCGGAGAAGGCCGACGCCGTCCAGACACTCGGCTCACGTCCGGCCTGGGCGCTGGCCTTGCTCACGGCCGTCGAGAAGGGATCCGTTCCGCGTGCCGACGTGTCGCTGGTCGCCGCCCGGCAGATGCTCGCGCTGAACGATTCGGCCGTGTCCGCGAAGCTCGGCACCGCGTGGGGTGTCATCCGCCCCGCGACCGGCGACCGAGCGGCAGTGGCTCGCAAGTGGCGTGGCATCCTGACCACCGAGAACCTCCGCACCGCCGACGTGGTGAACGGCCGGCAGCTGTACACGCGCCACTGCGCCAGTTGCCACCGCATCTTCGGCGAGGGCGGCGACCTCGGCCCCGACCTCACCGGCTCGCAGCGGACGAACCTCGAATACCTCCTCGAAAACGTCCTCGACCCGAGCGCCGTCGTGCCGCGCGAGTTCCGCATCACCAACGTTCTCTCCACCGACGGCCGGCTTGTTTCGGGCGTGGTCACCCGCGACACCGCCGAGGGAGTGACGGTCCGTACCACGAACGAGACCGTGATCATTCCCCGCGCCGACATCGAGAGCGTGACCGCGACCGCGCTGTCCATCATGCCGGACGGGCTGTTCGACGCGCTCCGCCCGGAGGAGGTGCGCGACCTCGTCGCGTACCTCGGCCGGCCGCACCAGGTGCCGCTCCCCGAGACCGCCCCGCCGCCGACGCCCAAACGGTAGCCAACGATGCGCACCCTCGCCGTCATGACGCTCCTGCTACTCGCGGACGACGCCCTCGCCCAGCGGCCGACCCCCGAGCCGTTCAAGGCCGGGCGGTCGGTCACGGTGGCGAACAACGGCATCGTCGCCACGAGCCATCCGATCGCGGCGCAGATCGGCCTCGACGTGCTGAAGCAGGGCGGCAACGCGGTCGATGCCGCCATCGCCGCCAGTGCCGCGATGGGGCTGCTGGAGCCGATGTCGTGCGGCATCGGCGGCGACCTGTTCGCCATCGTCTGGGACGCGAAGTCGCAGAAGCTCCACGGCCTGAACGCTTGCGGCGGCGCACCCGCGAAGGCGACCATCGAGCTGTTCCGCGGTAAGGGACTCGCCGAGATTCCCGAGAAGGGGCCGCTCAGCTGGTCGGTCCCCGGCTGCGTGGACGGCTGGGATCAGCTGCGGCAGAAGTTCGGTACGAAGCCGTTCGCCGACCTACTGGCCCCGAGCATCCGCTACGCCGAGGACGGGGCACCGGTCCCCGAGGTGATCGCCGGCTACTGGAAGAATGCCGACCTGAACAAAGACACCGAGTTCCGGCAGGTGTACTGCCCCGGCGGCAAGGCGCCGCGCGTCGGCGAAGTGTTCAAGAATCTGGCGCTGGCGAAGACGTACCGCGCGCTCGCCACCGACGGCCGCGACGCCTTTTACACCGGCGACATCGCCCGCCGCCTCGTCGCCTTCTCGGAGCGAAAGGGCGGGCTGTTCGGCGCCGCCGATCTAGCGCGTCACAAGTCCGAATGGGTGGACCCGGTTTCGACGCGCTACCGCGGCGTGGACGTGTGGGAGCTGCCGCCGCCGGG
>DASPHQ010000063.1:0-4568 GCA_035629595.1 Urbifossiella sp.
AACCCGTGGCTGACGAGGTTGTTCACGGTGATCGCGGCCCAGTCCATCGCGCCTAAGGCCTGCTCCATCGGGGCGGTCGGCATGTTCAAGCCCTGCAACCCGATGATGGTGCCCACGAAACCGATGCCGCCGTCGATGACGGAATACTCGGTTCCCGGAATAATGTGCGGCGGGCCGGACAACCGGATGGCGTCCGCGGCCACGGGGCTGCTCACGCCGTTGTTGCTGAGCGTCACGGAGTAGCCGCCGGCGAGGAACGGGAATTCCCCCAGGAGGACCCACTCGTCGCCGTTCACCCGCTGGTCCACGAGGACCGTGGTGCTTTGCCCGTTCGCGAAGTGAATGGTGTACGGCGCGTTGGCGGCGGCCTGGCCCGTGGGCCAGCGGGCGTACACCTGGTAATTCCCCTGGCGCGAGAGGTCGAAGCTCCAGCTCACCTCGGCGTGCGCGCCCGGCTCTGCGGTGAGGTAGTTGCCGCCGTAGAACCCGGTCGGGGTCGTGGCAGGCGTCCAGTTGCCGGCGCTGATGGCGAAATCGCTGCTGCTGTTGTCGACGATGAATCGCTGCCGCACGAAGTGCGGCAGCACGCCCAGGTGGCTGGCGTCGGCTTGCAGGTCGAGCAGCGCGTCGCGGATGCCGGCGACGATGGTTTGGGCGTCGGCCGGCTCGATCATTTCCAGTTCCACGGCGGCCGGCATCAGCGCCGCCAGAGCGCCCATGGAGTTGGTGCTCGCGAAGTCGGGCGTCGGGAATCGGCCCTGGTCGGCGACGAGGAACGACACCGGGTCGAGGTTCTGCAGGAGCGAGTTAAGGGACCACAGGAGCGGCGCGCGATCGCCCAGGTTCGGACCCTCGGCGGCGATGCCGACCCGGCCGACACGCACGAACGAGCCGACCGGCCCTTCGACCAGCCAGTTGATCGACTGCACGTTCGCCGGCGGGTTGGTCAGGGGAATGGTGATCGTCATCGGTCCCCCGGGGAGCGGACTGCTGAAGCTCGCCAGGGACGTGTTGTTGGGGTCGATCAGTTCGACCTTGAAGGAGCCGGTGCCGTCGAGGATTTCGAACTCAAGCGCGGTCGCGTGGTACTGGAATCCCGGCTTGATGTTGGCGTTCAGCAGCGCCGCAAAGTTCAGGCTCCGCCCGTCAGCGAGCGTGCGGTTGACGGACTCGAACACGCCGGCGTATCCGGTGGCAGCCGTCACGGTGGATTCCACGTACCCGCGGCGGAATGTCGTGACGCCGTTGTTCTCGACCTTGCCCCGGTCCCCGTTCAGGTTGTTGTAATAGGCGTCGAGTTGTGTCTCACCCTGGAGCGGGAGTGCCTCGAACGAGTCCACTGTGATCGTGTACTCCGACAGGCCCGAGGCGGAATCCGTCTCGGTGGCGGTGAACGTCACGGGCGCGCTGTTCGGAGCCGTCACCGTGAACGTGGCCGTGCCGTTTTGCCCGTCGGCGTCCGGGGCGGCGGCGATGGTGGCGTAGTGCCACTCGGCCCACTGCTCCGGCGGGATCGTCAGGTCCGCGTGGAACGCAACGCCGAGGTCCGTGTCGCCGCCTGTTCTCGCCGTGTGGATCGTCACCGCGGCGGGCGGCATGGCGCGCAGCCGGAATTGCACGATATTGGTCTGCCCTTCCGGCACACTCACGGTCTGTTGGCGGAGTTCCAGGCCGAATGGGTTGTCGTTGTCCTTCTCGCGTGCCGTCACGAACACGGGCGTGCCGTTCTGCTGGCTGATCCTGAACGTCGCTTCGCCCGCCAGCACGTCCGTGTCGTCCGCGGCACTCAACGACACGTAATGGTCCGCGCGCCATGAGCGCGGGTCCATCGTGAACCGGAGCGACGTTGCGTCAAGGTCGGTGTCGCCGGTGACGCGCTCGACAAACACGGTCATCGGGTAGATCGGCGGCGCGTCGGCGCTGACGCGGATCACCGGGACCGCGCCGGCCCCCTCCGGCACGAGCACGGTGCTTTCCACGACTTCCAGGCGCAGTGTCTCGCGCACGTGCAGGTAACTGGCGTCTTGCGCGACGTACAGTTCGCCCGACGCGCTGAGGTCGAACTTGCCCGTCGCCCCCGGCACGTCGAAGAGGCGGATGGGCTTCAAGAGTGGCGGCGGTGCGAGCAAGTCGGTCGTCGGGAAGAAGCTGAGATGCCCGACTCCGTTCTCGATGGACTCGACGAACAGGCCCACGGCCCCGCCGAAGGTGCCGAACTTCAGGTCCGTGTACAGCGCGTTGCCGGGCAGGTCGATCAGCGTCGTCAACACGGCGCCGGGTACAGCCAGGTCGCGCGCCATCACCTCGCCGTCGGCCGCCAGCGCGTACAGCGTGTCGCCGTCCAGCGTCACGCCGTTGAAGTCGCCGGGTGAGAGATCGCTCAGGAAGGTGCCGCCGGCGTCGAACTCGGCCAGGCTCGACTCGCGCGCCAGGAACAGGTGCCCAGTTGCGTCGTGAATGGCCACGTCGCTGTAGTTCCAGCGGTCGCCGCGGTCGAAGATTTCTGGCGTGGCGAACAGCGACACGCTCGTCAGGTCCGGGGTCACCTTGAAGATGGCGTCCGTGGAAAACGGCGAGACTGCGACCACGTACAGAAACCCGTCATGCGAGTAAATCGACGTGAACCCGTCCGGTCCCCCAGAGGTTGGTCCCAGGGAGTTGCCCGTCTGGTTGCGGAACACCTGGAGCGAGCTGGCTCCCGTCGGCGTGGTGATGCTCTCGGCGAAGGAATCGACCAGGGCGACGCCCCCGCCGTCGAGAACCGCGATGCCGGTGATGTCCACGGGGAACGGGAACGGGACGACCTCGTCGGCGTAGCCCGGCAGGCCGAGAAACGACGGGGTGATACGGTCTTCCAACCACTCGACGCCGAGCCGTCGGCACGCCTGCGAACAGCCCGAAAGCAGGACGCGGCGGAACATAGAGCGAGTAGTCATTTGAAATGCTTCTGAATAGCCTGTGGGGCTGAAACAGTTGGTTCAGGAGCGATTGCAGGACCGGCTTGAGTCGAAAGCCGGTTCTCACGCTCGAATCGGTCCTCCGCACCGGGGGAGGACGGCATCGCCGTGACTTCTACACAACCGACGGGGCGGCGGTTGGCAACACTGGGCGGACGAGGTGAGGTTCAGGACGCCCGAGCCGTTCTCTGTGCAATGCTACTCGGCAGAGGATGTTCGTTCCCAGAAGAATCTGTCAATTTTCTGACGCAAGGGAGTAGGTGGGCTCCATAAGAGCATCCGCCTCACCCGGCGGACCGGCCGTAGGCAGAAGAAGATGGCCGATGAACCGGACCGCCCGGTCGTGCTCGTCGTGGACGGACACGGCTGTCCGTAGGACGCTCGGGGCGATGGTCGAGGCCCTGGAGTACGCCGCCCGCCTCGCGGCCAGCGGGGACGAGGGGTGGCGGCCTACGCCCGGCACCGCGGGGGGGAGATCGCGGCGGTCGTCCTCGACGTGCTGATGCCGGGCCGGGCCGCAGACCCTCGTCGCGCTCCGGGCGGTGGACGCGCATGTGCCGTGCGTGTTCGTCACCGGGCACAGCCCGGGTAACACCGAAGAGGAGTTGACGGGGCTCAGGGCCTTTGGCCTGTCGAAGCCCGTCTCCGTGACCGACCTCGGGCAGGCCATCCGGGCCGTGACCAGAACGCAGGCCGGCCCCAACGGGGCCGCTAGCGCCGGTGAGTAGGCGAGCGATCCCGGGGTGGAGAGGTGCGGGCTCGGCGGCATCAGGCAGGATGGCATCACGAACGCCCACCCGCGGGGGGCAGGAACCGGACCCGGCTTCTCGTCCGACGCACTGTAAAGAGGCCCGCCGTCGGGCGAGCCTCTTGCTTCTTTCCTCTTTCGGAAGGAGTATGCTGGTACCGGATAATGGGGAGAGTGTTGTGTCAAGTGTGGTGGACATGGTGCGCAAAAGTTGGAACACCCTGGAAGTCGTGATCCGCGAATGGTCGGAAGCGTTGAAATCGCTGTGCCAAGCTGAAAAGTCGCACGCGGCCGCATGACAGCATCCGACCACGAGACGCATCCGCTGTCCAGAGATCCCCCCGACGAGACAGTGGTTCGGCAGGTGGTGTCAACCGGTGGGTGGGATGCGTTCGTCATAGGGCCAGCATGCCCAGGTGATGTTGCGCTCGGAAGCCAGGGAGGTGCCAGTGGGCGTGGTGATCAGAGGCAGATCCTCGGCCTCCAGTTCCCCAAGCGGGTGCGGAGAGACTCGAGACGCCCTGGCGGGCATCGCCGCGGACTGTCACCAGCGAAAGCCGACCGGCGTGGCCGACGAGGTCCACCGCCACGCAAGTGGCGGTGCGGGGCGACCCTCTCAGTGAGGCCGGAGGGTGTACCGCGACTTGTGGCTCCGCGAGGTGAGCGGCTCGGTCACCTTCGAAAACAAGTCCGAGTAGGTGTCCAGGACATACTTCACGCTGACCCTGTGGTCCTGGTACGCGACACGCTCCTGCAGCCGCCGGACGATCTCGGCGAGGTCCACGGACTCCCCGGTGGGCAGGAGTTCCGGGGCGAGCCGCAGGAGGTCGTTCCGCAGCTCGCCGAAGCGGGCTCGCCGCCGG
>DASPHQ010000064.1:0-4284 GCA_035629595.1 Urbifossiella sp.
GGCGGGGCGACGGGGCCGGCGGCCGGTGTGGGGCCGGGGACGAGCGCGGCGACGAGGGCGAGCGGGAGGAGATACTTCATGGCGGGTTCCGGGGGGTGGGGGAATGATACGCCGGCGGACCGCTCACCGGCACGCCCGCAGGAACGCCACCAGATCGGCCAGCTCCTGCCGCGTCAGCTGCTGGTCGAGGCCGGCCGGCATTACCGACACCGCCCCCGGCGCCACCGCCTCCACGTCCGCCCGCGCCACCCGCTCCGTGCGGTCCGCGGCGACCACCACCGCCACCTCGTCCGCGGTGTCGGCCGCCAGCAGGCCGTTGAGCACCCGGCCGTCGGCCGTCGTCACCCGCACCGGCTCGTAGCTGCGGACGAAGCTGGCGCTCGGGAACACGATCGCCTCCAGCAGGTCGCGCGGGGTGCGGGTGCCGCCGACGCGCGTCAGATCGGGGCCGACCAGCCCGCCGACGTAGCCGATCTTGTGGCACGCGGCGCACTGCCCCTTCGCCCCGTTGAACACCGCCTGCCCGCGCCGCACGTCGCCCTCGGGAAGTTCCTTCAGCAGCGCCTCCAGCCGGGCCACCTCGTCGCCCCGGGCCTCGGCCAGCAGCGCGTACAGTCGGTCGGCCGCGGCGCGCACCGGCGGCGGGTACTTGTCGAGCGCCGGCTTCACCTGCTCGGCGCGCACGACCGGGCGAACCGCGGGATCGGTCAGCGCCGCGACCAGGGCGAGTCCGGCCTTCTCGTTCGTGGAGCGGTCGAACGCCGGCAGCACTCGACCGACCTCGGCGGGCGGCATCGTCTTGAGCGCGCCGGCGAGGAGAACGAGCGACTCGGCCGGCAGCGCCGAGCGCGTGAGCAGGTCCGCGGCGGCGGCGCGGGCCGGTCCGGGGCGGCCGCGGTGGAGGTACGCGACCGCGTACTCGGCGGTCGGCGGGTGGAGGCGTGAGCTCCACGGCATCGACGCGAGAAACGTCATCCGCAAGTCGGGCGGGAGCTCGATCTGGTTCCGCTCGCGATACTCCATCGTTCGGGCGTGGAGCCGCGCGGCGATGTCGTCCGCCGGCGGCGACGAGCGGAGCACCGCGGCGGCGTCGCGGACCACGTCCGGGTCGCGCGAGAACAGCGCCACCTGCACGACGCCCTCCCACTCGGCGGGGAACGCCTTCAGCCCGGCCCGCGCCATGCCGCGCAGGATCGGCCGCTGGCCGGTCGATTTGGTCGTCTTCGCCAGCGCGTCGCCGAACGCACGGCGGACCGGTTCACCCTTGAGGAACGGCACGACGCGGCTCACGAGCGTGTCCTGCTCGGGCGGCGTCAACTTCTCGATACCGGCGAAGCGGTCGCGGAAGTAGCCGGCGAGGCGGTCGCCCCATTCGGGGTGCCGGCCGGCGATCCACCACGCGGTTTCGACCAGCGCCGCGTCCTTGCCGTCGAGTTCGCGCAGGACGGGGGCCGGATCGAGCTTCCCGTCGGGCCTCTGGTCGAGGGCGGTCAGCGCGGCGCGGCGGACGCGCGGCCACGGGCTGCCGAGCCCCTTCGCCACCTCGTCGCGCTCGACGCCTTCGATGAGGAGGAGCGTGAGGGCGTGGTCGAGCGGGCGGTCGTTCGACTCGGCCGCGAGCGCGGCGAAGACCCGTTCGCCCTCGACCGACCGCTTGCCGTGGAGCGTCAGGCACTCGGCCGCGGCGCGGCGGACGCGGAGCGACGGGTCGGCCAGCCGCTCGGCCGCGACATCGAGGCCGTACCCGCCGTCGACGTGATCGACGCCGAGCATGTGGAGGGCGACCAACCGCACGTCCTCGTCGGGGCTCTCGGCGAGCCCTGCGATGAACCTCTGCGCCCCGGCCCGCCCCTCGCGGCCGGCGAGCCAGGCCGCCCGGAGCCGCCCGGCCCGGGTGCCCGGGGTCGTGAGGGCGGCCGCGGCCACGGGCGTCTCGCGGCCCCGCTTCTCCGCCTCCGCGAACACGCGCCCGGCCACCGCCGGCCGCGGGTCGTGGAGCAGCGCCCCGAGTGCCCCCGTGTCGAGCTTCGCCCAGTTGATCTTGAGGCCGCGCGGGTCGTCGATCTTGTGCATCCCGGTCTTGCGGACGCGGTAGATGGCGCCCGTCACGTCCGGCTTCACCAGCTGCGAGGTCGGGCAGCAGAGCTTGTACCAGCCGCCGGTGTCCACGATCAGCAGCGACCCGTCGGCGTCCTCGATCACGTCCGTCGGGTGGAAGTCGTGGTTGTCGGAGGAGACGAACTCGAGGTCCTGCGTCGTGTACGTCGAGCCCGAGTTCACGAGCACGTGCCGGCTCACCTTGCGGAGGTTGAACTGGCAGCAGAACAGGTTGTTCGCGTAGTCCGGCCCGAACTGGTCGCTCTCGTAGCGGTGGAGGCCGCACGGCGCCGCCGGGCCGAGGTGCGTCATCGGCGGCATCAACTCGGGGTGAGTCCGCACGTGGCCGTCGAGCACGTCGTGCGGCTTCCCGTACAGCGCCCCGGGCACGGCGTGAATCAGGCCGTCACGTCGGCCGTTGCGCGGGTGCTGGAGGAACGTACAGCTGAAGACGCGGTCGCCGGCCGGGGTGAAGACGAGATCGACGGGGTTGTCCATGCCGCCGGTCATCACCGGTTGCACGTCGGTGCCGTCGGGCCGGGCGCGGAAGACGTGCGCGGCGCGGGTGACGAACGGACGTTTCTCGTCGCCCACGCGGAGGGTGTATTCCTGTTTGGCGAACGCCCCCTTGCACCAGTAGACCCAACCGTCCGGGCCGGCGTACGGGCCGTGCAGGTCGTTGGCGCAGCCGGTGAGCGTCTTGCCGTCGAACCATACCTCCTCCTTGTCGGCGCGGCCGTCGTCGTTCGTGTCGGTGAACTTGAGGATGTGCGGCGGCGCCGCGACGTACAGAGAGCCGGCCAGCCACATCGCCCCCTGCGGCAGCATCACGTTCGGCACGAACACGGTGCTCGTCTCGTACTTCCCGTCGCCGTCCTTGTCTTCGAGGCGCAGCACGCGGTGCGGCTTCTTGGCGAGCTGGTCCTGCACCTTCTCGTTAGAGCCGGACGAGTCGGTGACGTAGAGCCGGCCGCGCTCGTCGAACGCGGTGGCGATGGGGCGCGGCACCATGTCGGCGCCGGCGGCGACCTCGACGGTAAACCCGACCGGCAGGGTGAACGTGTGGCCGTTGAGTTTGACCTGGTGGAACCCCGTGGGCGGGGCGGGGGAGACCGCGGGCGGCTGACCGCCGGCGGGGCCGAACGGGAGGAAAACGAGGGGGAGCAGGAGCAGGGAGCGCGTCACGGCCGGCCCTCCGGGGGTGCCGTGAGTATCGCGGGTGCGCGGGCGGGGGGCAATCCGTCGGGCCGGTTTCCAACCGGCCGTGTTCGGCTCAGGCCGGTTGGAAACCGGCCCCACGGCTCTACGCGCTCGGCTCCTCCAGGTACGTGTAGCCCTCCAGGCCGCTCTCGTAGAACCGCAGGAACTGCCGGCTCTCGGCCACCGTCAGCTTCCCCTGCCGCACCGCCCGCTCCACGTCCTTCCGCACCCGGTCCGTCAGCTTCTCCGCGCTGTACTGCACGTAGTTCAACACCTCCGTCACCGTGTCCCCCTTCACCACCGTCTCCACGTTCGTCGTGCCGTCGTCCTCCAGCGAGATGTGGACCGCGTTCGTGTCGCCGAACAGGTTGTGCAGGTCGCCGAGAATCTCCTGGTACGCCCCCAGCAGGAAGCCCCCGAGGTAGTACGGCTCGTCGCCGGTGTACGGGTGCAGCTCCAGCGTGCTCCGCACGTCGCGCAGGTCGATGAACTGGTCCACCTTGCCGTCCGAGTCGCAGGTGATGTCGCCGAGCACGCCGCGGCGCGTCGGGGCTTCGGTCAACCGGTGGATCGGCATGATCGGGAACAGCTGGTCGATGGCCCACGAGTCCGGCATGCTCTGGAACACGCTGAAGTTGCAGAAGTACGTGTCGCTCAGCATGTTCTCGAGCCCGTTCAGCTCGTCCGGCACGTAGTCCAGGTCGCGGGTGATGCGCATCACCTTCCGGCACAGCGCCCAGTACAGCCGCTCGGCCAGCGCCCGCAGCTCGACCGACAGGTAGCCGAGGTTGAACAGGTTGAGCGTCTCCTCCATCGCCTGCACGGCGTCGTGGTACCCCTCCAGGTAGTTCTTCTTCGACAACTCCTTGTGCGTCGTGAACAGGTCCTGCAGCGGCTGCGGCGCGTCCTCGGGGAGCGCGTCGGGGGCGGTGCACTTGTCGAAGTCACTCGTCCCCAGCACGTCGAACACCAGGACCGAGTGGTACG
>DASPHQ010000065.1:0-9956 GCA_035629595.1 Urbifossiella sp.
TCGACTGCGAGGCCATGGCCCAGCCGAAGGCGCTGGAGCTGCTGCGCCGCCTGCCGGACGTGCGCAAGGTGCTGGAGCAGGACGTGGACGCCGCCTACCGCGGCGACCCCGCTGCCCGCAGCCACCACGAGATCATCTTCAGCTACCCCGGGCTGGAGGCGATCAGCGTGTACCGGGTGGCGCACGAGCTGTACGCCCTCGGCGTGCCGTTCATCCCGCGGATGATGACGGAGCTGGCGCACGCCAAGACCGGCATCGACATCCACCCGGGGGCGGAGATCGGCCCGGGGTTCTTCATCGACCACGGGACCGGCGTGGTGATCGGCCAGACGTGCGAGATCGGGGCGGGGGTGAAGCTGTACCAGGGGGTGACGCTCGGCGCCCTGAGCTTCACGAAGGACGACGACGGCAACCTGCTGCACGGCGGCTACAAGCGCCACCCGACGCTGAGGGACGGCGTGGTGGTGTACGCCAACGCGACGATCCTGGGCGGGGCGACGGTGGTGGGCGAGCGGTCGGTGATCGGCTCGAACGTGTGGCTGACGGAGAGCGTGCCGCCGGACACGACGGTGGTGCTGGAGAAGCCGAAGCTGCGCCTCAAGGGCGCGAAGCCGGCGGCGAACGACGTTTCGCTCACGTATCACATCTGACGAGGCTCGGGGGTTCTGGCTCGGGGCCGGTAGCCGCGGGCTTCAGCCCGCGCCCACGTCGGCGGTGTCACAGGGGGGTTGCTCCCTGATACTACGCCGTGGCTGGGCGCGGGCTGAAGCCCGCGGCTACCGGCCCCGAGCCAATGCCCCGAGCCGCCCGCAACGGATTCCTGATGTTGACCGACCTGATCACCTCGCCCGACCCCGCGGTGCGGAACCGGCCGCTCGCCGCCGCCGTCGGCGCGCTGTCGTATGCGGAGCTCCTCGCCGAGCGGCACGCCCTCGACCGCTTCCGCCGCGACCGCGGCAACCTCTACGACCGCGTCCGCGCCCTGTTCTTCCTGTCGGCGATCGACCGCTTCCACCTGCCGGCGCGGCCCGAGCTGCCGGCCAGCGGCCGCATCCCGCACGCCGGCGTCGACCGGCTCATGAACCGCCGCTTCGACGAGGCGATCCGCGTGTTCCGCGCCGCCGAGGCCGAGCACGGCCCGAGCGACCCGCTGTGCAGCGCCCTCGCCGCCGCCTACCACGCCCTCGCCTTCCAGACGCTCGCCGACCAGGTCCGCGCCAGCGTCCGCGGCGCCGCCGGCAACCGCTGGATGTTCCGCGCCGGCGACCCCGCCGACCACCCCCTCCGCGTCCGCCCCGAGCTGCTGGCGCGGAGCCACGGCGGCGCCCCGTTCCCGGTGCTGCGCGAGCGGACGCCGGTGCGGATGGACCTGTCGCACTCGTGCTGGTCGGACATCTTCTTCCTGGGCATGGACTACCCGGAAGGCGCCCGCGTCCTGAACGTGTCCATCGACCTCGGCGTCCACGGCCGCGACGCGGCGCCGAAGCCGCCGATCGAGGTGTACTTCCGCGTCATCGACGAGCCCGTGCTGCGCCTCGTCAGCGTCGATCTGGACGCCGCCGCGGACGTGAAGTCGCTCCCCGAGGTGTTCGACTTCGCGCGGGATTACCTGGGTCTGTTGAAGGCCGCCGTGATCGCGTCGGGCCTGATCCCGCCCGGCCTCGAAGGCTCGCGCGCCGACCTGCGGCAGGTGCTCAACGTGCTCGTCGGCCCGGGATTGGGCATCGAGCTGGTCAGCGCCGTGAACGACATCCCGAAGGGCTCGCGCCTCGCCGTCTCGACGAACCTGTTGGCCGGCCTCATCGCCGTGTGCATGCGCGCGACCGGGCAGGCGAAGGCGCTCACCGGCTCGCTCACGGAGCCGGAACGCCGGCTCGTCGCGGCCCGCGCCATCCTCGGCGAGTGGATCGGCGGCAGCGGCGGCGGCTGGCAGGACAGCGGCGGCGTCTGGCCCGGCATCAAGCTCATCGAAGGCACCGTCGCCGCGGACGGCGACCCCGAGCACGGCGTCAGCCGCGGGCGCCTGTTGCCGCGGCACACCGTCCTCGGCACGGAGCGCGTGTCGGAGGCGAACCGCAAGAAGCTCGAAGACAGTTTGGTGCTCGTCCACGGCGGCATGGCGCAGAACGTCGGCCCGGTGCTGGAGATGGTGACCGAGAAGTACCTCCTCCGCGACGAAGCCGAGTGGCAGGCGCGGCAGGCGGCGCTCGGCATCTTCGACGAGATCGCCGACGACCTCCAGCGCGGCGACATCCCGGCGCTGGGCGCCGCGACGACGCGCAACTTCGCCGGGCCGATCCAGACGATCATCCCCGCCGCGTCGAACGCTTATACGGAAGCGCTGATCGCCGCGGCGCAGACCCAGTTCGGCGCCGACTTCTGGGGCTTCTGGATGCTCGGCGGCATGAGCGGCGGCGGCATGGGCTTCATCGTCGCGCCGCACCGCAAAGCCGAGGCGCAGGACTTCCTGCTGAACTCAATGCGCCAGCAGCGCGAGGCGCTGAAGCACTCGCTGCCGTTCGCCATGGCGCCGGTCGTGTACGACTTCGCCGTGAACCCGCGCGGCACGCACGCCGACCTGCTGCCGGCCGGCGCCGAGCTGCTGCCGCGCGGCTACTACGCGCTGCTGGTGCCGCGCTGGCTGCGCGAGGACGCGCGCCTCATCCCGGCGTCGCGCCGCGGCGAGCTGGAGCGCGTCGGCGCCGCGGCCCGCGCCCCGGAGCTGGCCGGGCTCGTGGAGTCGCTGTTCGACCGCATGGTGCCGGCGGCGTCGGCGTCGTCGAGCGCCCGGCCGGAGGCGCTGGCGGGGCTGCTGGCCGCGAACGGGTTCGACCGCGCCGAGCACGAGCGCATCCGCGACGACCTCCGCCGCGGCCGCATCGGCCTGGCGCAGAACCGCCTCCCCGCGTCCACCGTCATCGAGGACGTGCAGACCGGCGACGTGACCGACTGCCGCGGCGGCGTGCCGGCCGAGTTGGTGCAGCTCGGCGAGCAGGCGCTGGCCGCGGGCGAACTGGCCGTCGTGACGCTGTCGGCGGGTGCGGGGTCGCGCTGGACGCAGGGCGCCGGCGTGGTGAAGGCGCTGCACCCGTTCGCGCGCCTGGCCGGCACGCACCGCACGTTCCTCGAAGTGCATCTCGCCAAGAGCCGTAACGCGTCCGAACGCTTCGGCGCGACCGTGCCGCACGTCTTCACCACGGGCTACCTGACGCACGGCCCGATCGGCGCGCACCTGGAAGCGAACCGCAACTACGGCTACCGCGGCCCAGTGAAGCTGTCGCCGGCGATGAGCGTGGGCCTGCGGCTGGTGCCGATGGTGCGCGACCTCCGCTTCGCGTGGGAGGAGACGGCCCATCAGGTGCTGGACGAGCGGAAGCAGCGCGTCCGCGAGGGCGGCCAGCAGGCGCTGATCGGCTGGGCGACCGCGGCCGGGGAGGGCGGCGACTACACCGACAACGAGCCGTTGCAGTGTCTCCACCCGGTCGGCCACTGGTACGAGATTCCGAACCTGCTGCGGAACGGCGTCCTGCGCGACCTGCTGGGCGAGCGGCCGACCTTGAAGTACCTCCTCGTTCACAACATCGACACGCTCGGCGCCGACCCCGACGCGGGGCTGTTGGGCGTTCACATCGGGTCGAACAAGCCGCTGACGTTCGAGGTGATCGGCCGCCGCATCGACGACCGCGGCGGCGGCCTGGCGCGGGTGGACGGCCGGCCGCGCATCCTGGAGGGGCTGGCGATGCCGCGCGAGGAGGAGGAGTTCAACCTGAGCTTCTACAACTCGCTGACGACGTGGGTGACGATCGACGCGCTACTGGAGCTGTTCGGCCTGTCGCGCGCCGACCTGGCCGACGATGCGGGGGTGGCGGCGGCCGTGACCCGCATGGCGGCGCGGCTGCCGACGTACGTGACGCTGAAGGACGTGAAGAAGCGTTGGGGTCACGGCCAGGAGGACGTGTTTCCGGTGTGTCAGTTCGAGAAGCTGTGGGGCGACATGACGGCGGTGGCGGGCGTGGAGTGCGGCTTCGCCGCGGTGTCGCGGGCGCGCGGCCAGCAGTTGAAGGACCCCGCCCAGCTCGACGGCTGGCTGCGCGACGGCTCCGCGGCCTTCGTGGAGGGACTGTGCCGCTTCTGAGGACGACCGATGATCGGGACCGTCAACGCAATGCTGCTCTTTAGTTGGGGCAACTGGCCGAAGGTGTACGAGTTCAACCGCCGGCCAGGCCGGTCGTTGATCGAGCCGTTCAAGCGTCGCATCGCGGAGCTCGCGGCCGACCTCGGCGAGCCTCGACGCGAAACTCGCATCGCCTGGTACCCGCACCTTGAGGAGGCGGCCTGCTGGGACCGCGACAGTAAGACGGTGGTACTGGTCCGCGAGCCCGAGGGGCGGTGCGGGGCACGAATCGTGCTTTGGTGCGTCGCCGAGACGGAGCGGGCCGAACTCGTGGAGGCCGCCCGCACCAGGGCCGCACGGGCCGACCACCTGGAGCAGGAATTCCGCCGGTGCGTCGGGGTCATGTCCGAGGTCGGACGGAACAAGTTCCTCCGCCGCCGGGTGCTCACGGACGACCTTGCGGCCGCGCCCGTCCGGGCCGATGCGCTGCTGGCCCGCCTGCTCACCGACCCGGACGCCATCGCCCGCCACCTGGCATCCGACCTGACGCTGGCACTCGGCGGCGTCCGCGCCCTGCCGCGGGTCGTGCCGCTGTTCGACGACCCGGAGCCGTGGGTCCGGCAGGCGGTGATCGAGAGCATGGCGGGGTACGGGGACGAGTCGGTGGTGGACGCGCTACTCCGCAAACTCCGGACGGACGCGGACCCGGGCGTGCGCGGGGAGGCGGCCTACGCCCTGGGCCACGTCGGGAGCCCGGGGGCGATCCCGGGCCTGATCCACGCCCTCGACCACGACAAGGAGTTCAACGACCTGGGCCACTCGCCGAGTTCGATCAGCGCGACGGCGCTCGACAACCTGCTCGGCACGCACCAGACCCGCATCCACCACGGCGACGGCCTGTGCTCGATGGCCCCGTGGAAGGCGGACCACGACCTGCTGAAGCGCGTGGCGCGGGAGCTGTACGAGCGGTGGCAGGCGGGCGGCTCGTCGTAGCGGGCGTCGTCCCGAACGAAATCCGCCCGGTCGCGCGAACCACTTCCCGCCGGCCGCGTCTAAGCCCGTGAGCACGCACGAGGACGCGCGATGAATCGCTTCCAGCAACGCAACTCGAAATCGCAGCACGCCACCGGCTGACGCACGGGCACGCGGGACCATCCCGGGGCCGGGCGTCCTTGCGGGGGCGCCCGGCCCCGGTGCGTTTGCGGGGCCGCCCACAGCGGTGTGGAGCTGAATGGTAAGGCGGCGCTCTGTTAAAGCGCATTCTGCAGGTTCGATTCCTGCCACCGCTGCTGCACGGGGATCGGCTAACGGTCGGCCGCCGGCCTTTGACTCCGGAAATGACGGTTCGAGTCCGTCTCCCCGTTCGTGACCACACTCCGGGATCGTCTAACGGTAAGACGCCGCGCTCTGAACGCGGAAAGTGCTGGTTCGATTCCAGCTCCCGGAACTGAAGTAGTGGACAGTGGGCAGAAAGAAAGCCCGGCCTCCTGCCTTAACTGTCCACTGCCCACTGTCCACTGCGAAGCTGGTGTAGCTCAATCGGTAGAGCCCCCGCCTTTTAAGCGGGTGGTTGTGGGTTCGACTCCCACCGCCGGCACAGACGGGTAGAACGCAACAGTCCCTTCAGCCGAGGCAGTTTCTGCCTACAGGCCCCAGCACGATCGACTATCGGGTCGCGCTGGCACCGGCGGGCGGGAAGTGGTAGGCTAACGGTCTGCCCGCTTCACCCGCCAGGCTCACCTCCCCATGCCCCGTGGCCCCGCCGCTCTCCTGCTCCTCCTCGCGTCCGGCCCCGCCGCGGCCGACGAGCCGCTCACGTTCGAGCAGCACGTCCGGCCGATCCTCCGCGCCTACTGCCTCGACTGCCACGGCGGAGCGGAGAAGCACGCCGGCGGCCTCGACCTCCGGCTCAAGCGGTTCGCCGTCGCCGGCGGGAAGGGCGGGGCCGCCGTCGTGCCCGGGGAGCCCGGCAAGAGCGTACTCGTCGAACGGCTGAAGGCCGGCGAGATGCCGCCGGGCGAGAAGAAGGTGCCGGCCGACCAGATCGCCGTGATCGAGAAGTGGATCGCCGGCGGCGCCCGCACCCGCCGCGACGAACCCGCCACGCTCCCGCCCGGCCTCGGCATCACCGCCGAGGAACGCGCCTACTGGTTCTACCAGCCGCTCGCCCGGCCCACGCCCCCGGCCGTCGCGTCGGACCTCGTTCGCACGCCGATCGACGCCTTCATCCTGGCGAAGCTCCGCGAGAAGGGGCAGTCGTTCAACCCGGACGCCGACCGCGGCACCCTGCTGCGCCGCGCCGCGTTCGACCTCACCGGCCTGCCGCCGGCGCAGCCGGAGCTCGACGCCTTCGCCGCCGACCCCGCCGCGGACGCTTACGAGAAGGCGCTCGACCGGCTCCTCGCGTCGCCGGCCTACGGGGAGCGGTGGGGCCGCCACTGGCTCGACGCCGCCGGGTACGCCGACAGCGACGGCGACATCCCGGCTGACACGCTCCGCCCGCACGCGTGGCGCTACCGCGACTACGTCATCCGCGCCTTCAACGCCGACACCCCGCTCGACCGGTTCGTCGTCGAGCAGCTCGCCGGCGACGAGCTGGTGCCGCGGCCGTGGGCGAACCTGACGCCGCCGCAGGTGGACCTCCTCGCCGCGACCGGCTTCCTCCGCACCGCCCCGGACGCGACCGCGGCCGGCGCGGGCGACGCCGAGCAGGTGACGGCCGACGTGCTGAAGGTGGTGTCGAGTACGCTCCTCGGCACGTCCGTCGGCTGCGCCCAGTGCCACGACCACCGCTACGACCCGGTGCCGCAGGCCGACTACTTCCGCCTGCGGGCGGTGTTCGAGCCGGCGCTCGACCCCGGCCAGTGGCGGCGGCCGGCGGCGCGGCTCGTGTCGCTGTACACCGACGCCGACCGGGCGAAGGCCGCGACCGTCGAGGCCGAAGCGGCTGCGCTGCAGACGGACCTGACCGCGAAGCAGACCGCGGCTGTGAAGGATGCTTTCGAGAAGGAACTGGCGAAATTCCCGGAGGACAAGCGGCCGGCGCTGAAGGCCGCGTTCGAGGCGCCAGAGGCGAAGCGCACGCCCGAGCAGAAGTCGCTCGCGGACGGGAACCCGAAGCTGAAGATCACGCCGGGCGTGCTGTACCAGTACAACCCGAAGGCCGCGGACGAGCTGAAGGCGCTGGCGGCGAAGGTGCAGGCCAAGCGCGGGGAGCGGCCGGCGGAGGGGTTCGTCGCGGTGACGACGGAGGTGCCCGGCCGGGTGCCGGCGACGAAACTCCACCACCGCGGAGACGCCCGCCAGCCGAAGGGGCCGGACCTGACGCCCGCCGATCTCACCGTGGCGGCGCCCGAGGGGCAGCGGTTCGAGCTCCCCGCCGCGGCGACCGGCCGCCGGCTGGCGTGGGCCAAACACCTCACGAACGGCACCCACCCGCTGTTCGGCCGGGCGATGGCGAACCGCCTGTGGCTCGGCCACTTCGGCCGCGGCATCGTGGACACGCCCGGCGAGTTCGGCAAGCTCGGCCAGCCGCCGACGCACCCCGAGCTGCTGGACTGGCTCGCGACCGAGCTGCCGCGGCTCGGCTGGAGCCAGAAGCGGTTCCACAAGCTGCTGATGCTCTCGACCGTGTACCGCCAGTCGTCGGCGCGCACGTCCGCGCCCGACGCCCTGTACGGCCGCTACCCGGTGCGGCGGCTCGAAGCCGAGGCGGTGCGCGACCGGATGCTCGCCGCCGCCGGCCGGCTCGACCGCACGCCGTTCGGCCCGCCGGTCGCCGCGGTCGAGGACGCGGCGGGTCAGGTGGGTGTGCCGGACGACAAGCCGCGGCGGAGCGTGTACCTTCAGGTGCGGCGGTCGAAGCCGGTCGCGTTCCTGGCCGCGTTCGACGCACCCGGCTCCGGGCTGAACTGCGACCGCCGCCCGGTGACGACCACGGCCCCGCAGTCGCTGATGCTGCTGAACAGCGACTTCGTCCGCCGCCAGGCCGCGCACCTCGCAGCCCGCGTGAAGGCCGAGGCCGGACCCGGCGCGACGCCGGAGAAGCTGACGGAGACGGCGTGGCGGCTGGCGTACCTGCGGGCGCCCGCGGCCGACGAGCTCCGCCTCGGCGTGACCTTCCTGGCGTCGCAGCCGCCCGCCGCGGCGCTGACGAATCTGTGCCAGCAGCTCCTCGCCTCGAACGAGTTCCTCTATGTCGATTGACCCCACCCCGACGCGGCGGGCGGTGTTGTCCCGCACGGCCGCCGGCGTCGGGCTGTTCGCGCTCGCCGACCTGCTGGCGCGCGACGGCCTCCTCGCCGCCGACGGGCCGCCGAAGCCGGGCGAGAACCCGCACCCGTCGCTCGCCCCGAAGGCGCCGCACTTCGCCCCAAAGGCGAAGGCCATGATCTCGCTGTTCATGCACGGCGGGCCGAGCCACGTCGACCTGTTCGACCCCAAGCCCGAACTCTCCCGGCTGAGCGGCACGGACTACGCCGGGAACGTCGGCTACAGCTTCGTGAACCGCGCCAGCAAGACGCTGTTCGGCAGCCCGTGGCGGTTCGCGCCCCGCGGCAAGTGCGGCACCCAGGTGTCCGAGCTGCTGCCGCACACGGCCGGCGTCGTGGACGACATCTGCGTCATCCGCTCGATGCACACCGGGTTCAACGGGCACGAGGTGTCGATCCGCTACTTCCACGGCGGCATCGCCGGCGTCACCGGCCGGCCGACGCTCGGGAGCTGGATGGTGTACGGCCTCGGCTCCGAGGCCCGCAACCTGCCGGCGTACATGGTGCTGTCCGACCCGGGCGGGGCGCCGGTGGACGCGGCGAACAACTGGGACTGCGGCTTCCTCCCGCCGCTCTACCAGGGGACGATCCTGCGGCCGCAGGAGCCGCGCATCCTGAACCTGAACCCGCCGCCGGACGCCGCCGGGGCCGTGCAGCGGCAGAACCTCGACCTGCTCGCGGCGCTCAACCGCCGGCACCTCGCCGCCCGCCCCGGCGAGGCCGACCTGGAGGCACGCATCGCCAGCTACGAACTCGCCGCGGCGATGCAGACCGCCGCGTCCGAGGCGCTGGACGTGAGCCGCGAGCCGGAGCGGGTGAAGGCGCTGTACGGGATCGACCGCCCCGAGACGCGCGAGTACGGCACCCGCTGCCTGATCGCCCGCCGGCTCGTCGAGCGCGGCGTGCGGTTCGTGCAGCTGTTCCTCGGCGGCCAGCCGTGGGACAACCACAACACCATCCGCACCGGCCTGCCGGCGATCTGCAAGCGGACCGACCAGCCGGCCGCGGCGCTGGTGACGGACCTGAAGCAGCGCGGGCTGCTGGACACGACGCTCGTCCACTGGGGCGGCGAGATCGGCCGGCTTCCGGTGTGCGAGGGGGAACTGGACGTGACCGCGGGCCGCGACCACAACGGCCAGGGCTTCACCTGCTGGCTGGCCGGCGGCGGGGTGAAGGCCGGCATGACGTACGGGGCGACGGACGAGGTCGGGCACAAGGCGGCCGAGAACGTGGTGACGCCGAACGACTTCCAGGCGACGGTGCTGCACCTGTTGGGGATCGACCACGAGCGGCTCGTGTACCACCACGGCGGCCGCGCCCAGCGGCTGACCGACGGCCGCCCGGCCCGCGTTGTCCGCGACATCCTGGCGTGACCGACGTACCAGGCTCGGGGCCCGACCCCGACGACGAGAACCCGGACCGGCGCCGCCCCCCGGCCCTCACGTCCGCCGGCCGCCGAGGGCGCGGTCGAGGTTGTACGCCGCCGAGATCAGGGCCAGGTGCGTGAACGCCTGCGGGAAGTTCCCCAGCGCCTCCCCGCTCGGGCCGGTCTGCTCGGCGTACAGGCCCAG
>DASPHQ010000066.1:0-2858 GCA_035629595.1 Urbifossiella sp.
GGGTGTGCCCGTTGAGGGTGACGAGTGGTTGCCCGGTTTGGGCGTCCCACACCCGGGCCGTCTTGTCCCATGACGCGGTCAGCACCCGCGACCCGTCCGGGCTGAACATCGCGGACGCCACGCCGTCCGTGTGACCGTTGAGGGTGACGAGCACGGACCCGTGCCGGGAGTCCCACACCCGGGCCGTCGTGTCCCCCGACGCGGTCACCACTCGCGACCCGTCCGGGTTGAACGCCGCGGAAAAGACCTGATCGGTGTGCCCCCGGAGGGTGACCAGATCGGCATGGCACAGCCGATGGACGTAGTTCCACTCCCAGCCGCGGAGCTCGGGGCGCGTCTCGCGGAGCAGGCGGCGGGCGGTCGTCGAGTCGTTATCGCGCCACGCCTGGTGGGCGAGGAGCATTGTGCGGCCGTATTCGATGTGGGCCAACCGCTCCTCAGCGACCACCAACTTCGCCGTCGCCGCATCGGCTGTCGTCCGCGCCGCCCGCTCACCGTCCCGCGCGGTTTCGGCCGCCCCACGCGCCACCTTCTCCGCGTCCCGGGCACCTTCGGCCGCGGACCGCGCAGCCTTCTCCCCATCCCGGGCGCTCGCAGCGTCTTGCCACAGCTTCGCGAACCCGCTGCCGACGGCCGCTGACAACACTACTAACCCAAGGGCTACCAACAGCGCGAGTTGCACCCGCCGCTGCTTCCGCCGCTCTTCCCCACGCACCCGGTCGAGCTCGGCTTGTCGAGCCCGCTCCTCGGCCGCCTGCCGCAGACCGGTCACCGCCCCGGCCACCGCCGCCGCGCCGGACGGGCGGTCGTCCGGTGTGGGGTTCAGACAGCGCCGGCACAACGCCACCAGTTCCGGGTCGGCCCCACACGCTTCCAGCCGGGCGATGCAGCTACCCACCTTCCCCTGTGCTGCGTTGCGGCGGGTCGCCTCCGGCGTATCCCCGTCGAACGGCGTTCGGCCGGTCAGGATCGCCGCCAGGATGCCGCCCAGCCCGAACACGTCGCTACGCCGGTCGATCTGGTCGTGTGCCCCGATCGCCTGCTCCGGCGGCATGTACGCCGGCGTGCCTATCGCGGCGCCGTCCCGTGTCGCGTCGTCCGGCCCCTCGCGGAGCGAGCGGATGTCGGTCGCCCCGGGGTCGGCATCGATGCCCTCACGGGCGCTTTCGACGGACAGGACTTTCGCCAGCCCCCAGTCCATCACCTGCACCTCGCCGAACGCCCCCACCATCACGTTTGACGGCTTCAGATCCCGGTGGATCACCCCGCGGGCGTGGGCGTAGGCGATGGCGTGGCATACGTGTTCGAATACCGCCACGAACCGGCCGCGATCGTCCGCCGCGTCGCGCCGCCGGTCGAGCAGCGCGGCCAGCGTGTCGCCCTTGATAAGCTTCATGGCCAAGAACGGCCTGCCGTCGGGGAGGACGCCGTAGTCGTGGACCGGCGGGATGCCGGGGTGCTGGAGCTGCGCCGCGATGCGGGCCTCGTCGGCGAAGCGGCGGGCCAGTGCGGAGTCGGCCGGGCAATCGTCCTGGAGCACCTTCACCGCCACCTCGCGGTGGAACACGGTGTCCGTGCCCCGGAACACCGCCCCCATCCCGCCGCGGGCGATTTCGTCGCCGAACACGTAACGGGCGGTGCCGGGCGGCACGATCGGGTGCGCCGTGTCGCGGGCGGTGGTGGCGTCGAGCCGCGGCGACGCGGGGGCGGTGGGGGAGTCCGGCACGGCCCCCGTCGGCGTGGGCGGGTCGGGGCGGACGGCCGGGGTGGTTGGGACGAGGTCGTCGGCCATCGGGGGCGCTCCGACAGATGGTCGGGACTTCCTGCTCAGTATCCACGCGCGGAGCGAGTTGGGCAACACCCACCCGCCGCAGCGGGTGGGCTTTCAGCCTGTACCTGGTGTTCCTGAAGGTTCCTGTTGCGTCATGCAGTGGAGGGTGCCGAGGCCCCACACCAGATCGACGCACGAGATGCCCACCACCTCGCGGCCCGGGAACAGATCCGACAACACCCCCAACGCCCGGCGGTCGGCGGGGTCGTTCAACGGCGGCACGATCACCACGCCGACGGCGCTGTTCGACCCGTGGCACCTGTACAGCCTGGGGCTGAGCACGGACGATGCTGCTGGCGGGCGCGGCGCCGGCGGCGAAGCTGCCGCCCGAGGCGCCACGCTGACGCCGCCCGCCTGTCGGGTCGTTGGCCGGCCGACCACGGGCGGCTCGAACTTCACCCAAATCTCATCAGGTGGCGCTTGCGGGATGCTGCGGCATACGGGATAGTGAGGCTCGATTAGGTAGGATCGGTTTCCCCTCATTCGTCCCCGAGGGACCAGTACGATGCGGACCTGTCACGCCACGCGACGCGGGTTCACGCTGATCGAGCTCCTCGTCGTCATCGCCATCATCGCCATCCTGATCGGGCTGCTCCTCCCGGCCGTCCAGAAGGTCCGCGAGGCCGCCGCCCGGGCCAAGTGCCAGAACAAGATCAAGCAGCTCACCCTCGCCCTCCACACCTACGAGTCCGCCCACGGCGTGTTCCCGGCCGGGACGGTCAACCTCAGCCCGGCCAGCGGGACGATCGCCGCCGGCGACGACCCGAACGGCCGCAACGGCGGCGGGGCCGTCGGGATCGGCGGGCCGTGGGTCTGCTACATCCTCCCGAACATGGAGCAGTCCGCCCTCCACACGTACTTCGAGAAGATCCGGACCGAGCGGCCGGAGGTCGTGGACTGGTTCGGCAACGCCACCTACGCGGCCACCCCGATCGGGGACAAGCACCTCGACGCGATGGACTGCCCGACCCACCCGTTCAACGACGAGCAGCTGGCCAACGGGACCGGGATGGAGCACCTGGCCCGG
>DASPHQ010000067.1:0-7258 GCA_035629595.1 Urbifossiella sp.
CCTGAGCGGGGAGTGGGTGGCGGTCGAGGAGGGGTACGACACGGGGCTGTACGAGCCGGTGTACAACCTCCGCGTCGCGGACCACCACACCTACTTCGTGGGGGACGACCACTGGGGGTTCTCCCTGTGGGCGCACAACACGTACGAGGCGTTCAAGCAGGCCATCGAGGCGGCCGTCGCCCCGAAGAAAGTCGGTGTCGCCGATACCACTCTCCGGGCATGGTACGACGCGTATGCTGTCAACTTCACGATGACGCAGGAGGACCTGATCGGCCGGCTAGGAACGAGCCTGAAGATCGTCGGCCGGGCGCAGCTGGGGCGGATCATCGACGCCGCCACCACACCGCAGGGCGGGCTTCCCTTCCGCGAGCGCGTGCGTAACGCGGCGGACGCGGCCTTGCAGGCCCAGGTCGCGGCCGTCTACGCCGCCCTCCAGGCCGACGGCATCACGGACGCGATCGTCGGCTACCGCGGCTCGGTCGCACGGGGGGAGAAGACGATCACCACCAAGGGCGGGTACCCGATCGACTGGGATAACTGCGACCTGGACCTGTTCATCGTCTCGGACCAGCTCGCCGCGAAGACCGGCAACAAGGCGCGGGCCGGCGGCTACGCGCCGATCGCGGGGGCGGTCAACGCCGCCGCGACCGGTATCACCGCCGGGATCCAGGGCAGCGGCGTCATGCCCGCCGGGAAGCAATTCAAGGCGAGTGAGTTCCTCGTCTACACCAAGGAGGAGTTCCGCAGGCGGCTCACGGCGACGCCGTTCTCCGAGGGCGGCCGGACCCTGACCCAACACAACCCGGCCCGGGCGGTCTCCGCAACGGGCGGTCTCACGGTGTATACCAACCCGACCCAGGTGGTCTGACGAGATCATCCATAATGAACCTCTACGACGGCCGACTGACGTTCGAGCACCCAGGCCCTCTTGGCGCAGTCGCGGCGGCCCTGTCCGCCGCGTGCTGCGGGGGGATGCCGTTCATCCCGAAGGACCGCCGCCACGCCCGGGAGTACGACGAGGCGGCGTACTGCGAGTACGACCTGCTCGGGTTCCAGGTCGGCGTGTACCGCGACGCCGCCGGCCCCTTCCACCTCGACGTGTCCGCGAGCGAGTTGTGGCGGCCGGCCTGGACGCCCGACGAGCTCGCGTCCGCGAGCTACCACTCGTGCGCCCCGTGGCTGGCCGTCCTGTTGCGATCGCTACCGGGCTTCACGCCCCAAGTCGATCCGGTCCAGGCGGGTTCCCCGGTCGTCGTAATCGACTCGCACAGTCTGTTGAACGCACGGTGCACGTTCGAGGAGGCGCTGGCGCTGTTCACCCAGAAACTCTGTTGCGGGCTCCGGTTCGTGCCGGGCGAGACTCCGGCCGGGGGGTTCGCCCTGGAACGCGAACTCCTGGGGCACCGAGTCGTTATCCGCCCGTCCCCCTGGGGTGGCGGGCATTACCTGGCCGTTACGCCGAGTCCCGGGGTGGTTGCGTCACTGACGGCCGCTGAGAAGCAGACGCTCGTCCGCCTGGACATGACCAACTACCTCCAGTCACTTCTTCGTGACCACCCCTGGCTGCGAGGGGGGCCGTCGCTGACACCGGAGGAGGTCGAGGCGTACTACCGACCGGAGTTTGAGGCGGGTTCTTGACCTGTGGGCCCGCGATAGGGCACGGCCCCGCACTACGCCCGGTGGATAGCACATCGGCGGGTGATAGGGGAATCCGGATGGGTGTACTGGTGCGTTGGATCAAGCCTACGCCGCGTTCGACGGTGCTCGACCCACGTACACTCCGCTAATAGTGCTCGGCCCTGGCGCCGGAGAAGGTGGCCCCAGCCTCGTTGGTGTTCGCGCACGGGGTCTGGTTTAAGATTACGCAGGGGATGCGGGGTCTGCTCGTCCACGACCGCGGCGGAGAACCCGTCGTCTTCCTGCTCTCCCGGCCGGCGACCCGGTACTACGAGATCATGTGCCGGGCGGACTGGATGCCGGAGTTGGTAGACGATGTGATCTAGCGGCCGACCTGCCGCTTCGGTGATTTGGGCAGTCGGACGCCGCCGCGGGAGGGCGGTGCGGCGGGCGCGGTTGACGGGCGTGGGAGGGGCCGGCGTGGGAAGGGTAAGGTGGCGTTGCACTCGTCGAAACAGGTGGGTATGTCGCGGTCCCAGGTGGCGCGCAAGGTGCCGAACTGGGGGGCCAAGGATGGGTCCGACCGAACTGCTGGTAGTGAACGTCGTTCAGGACATCGTGCGGGTGTCACTTGTCGGGTTCGCCTTGGTCTGCATTGTCCTGGCGTACTTGTCTCTCAGGCTGAAGGGGAGCAACGGGAACTCGACCGACCTGACGATGGAGAGGGGTGGGGTCAAAATCCAGGTGTTGAGGATCGGCCCGTTCATCGCCTTCGTGGCGATGGCCGCCTTCGGCTTACACGAGGCGTGCAGCGTCAACTTCACCCGCCAGGTGGCGACCCAGCCGTATGACATCAACACGTCATATCGTGTCGCTGTACCCGAACCGGCTCGCATTCCTCCCCCGGGCGTCCCCGTCCGCCCGGACGAACCGCCCGTCGCGGGTCAGCGGGGCCGCTGATCGAGATTCAGGAATCGGGAGGCGCAGAAACGACAAGGCCCCCGACGCCGGAGCGCCGAGGGCTAGGTCTGGTCTTTGAATGCTCTCGTCCTGCCTTTCCGCCGTCGCCGTCGCCTCGCCGTTTGACCGGGGTTCAAGGGCCGCTCCCGGCGCCGCGCCGGGTACAATGCGGCCCGGCCCCGGTCAGGAGGCGGGGCAGAGGCAAGGCGGGTGTCATTCCCCCGTGCCGCTTGAGCCGGAGCGGAGCCGGTGATCGGGGTTCTGCCCTACAGGCTCGGGCCGCACTCCGCCTGAATGCCCACTACCAGTGCCAGTGCCCCGACTGCCCCCATCATCGTGCAGAGGACGACGCAGAAAACCGTCTCCTCGGCATGGGTGAGTCTGCGGTCACGGTTCTCGGCCAGCCAGTCCTTGCGGTTCAGCCTGCGGGCGAAGCCCTCGCCGCCGGAGTTCGTCGGCCCGATCACGGCTTCACCAGCCCGGTCAGCGTCTCGTGCCGTGCCCGGCACTCTCGTAGCTCGCGGCCAAGGTCCGCACACCAGCGGATCGTGTCGCCGAGGTCGGCCTGCTCGGGGAGCGGCTCAATCGCCTGTGGCTGTGCCGCCGCGTTCGCCGGGAGCAGTGCCGAAAACGGCCTCGTTAAGGATTCGCACCCCGTCAACAGGAATAGGGCAGCGATACACAACTTTCTGGAGTTCATGGTCGAGCTTCCTTGCGATCTGGGTGGCCTTCTTTCTCTCGGCGGCGAGCTTCACTTCTAGCGCGGCGGACGCCTGGTAGGCAACCCTCTCCTGCGCCGCCCGGATGTCGATCTCCTGCTGCAACTCGTCGGCGTGCCGTGCTTCCCACCGCCAGCCGTTGACCGTCCAGCCCGCCCCGAACGTGGCGAGCGCGAGGGCGAGCGGCCAGAACCGCTTAAGGGCGAGGATCGCAGGAATCATGGTCGTCTTTCTTGAGCAGGAGGGTGGCGAGCTTGGCGGCCTCGGGCAGGCCGAGCACCGCGGAGAACGCGAGGATGGCCATCCAATCGAGGTTGCCGTGGTAGGCGGTGAGCAGGATCGCCCCGCAGAGGGTGACGCTGCCGATGACGAGGCGGAGCTTCTTCAGGGTCATTCGGGCGACCGGTCTATGACGGTGAGCCAGAACTCGCGCGGTAGGGTCAGGCGGAGCGCGTCTAGCGCTGAGCGGGAGTCGAGGACCGCGGGCAGCCCGTCCACTTCGCCGAGTCGCTTGCCGACCAGGATGCAGCCCCGAGTGTCGTTCATCGTGTTTCCCGCATGGATCAGGATGGCGGTGCGGTTTGGGACACCAGTCACCTCCCACACGTCCTTGTACTTGGCGCCGTTGAATCCCACGCACCGGTAGCGACCCGCCGGAATACAGCTTTCGCCACGGGCGTTGTCCCTCCACGGGTCTTCGCAGGTAACACACAGCGTCTTTCCATTGCGGGTGAGGACGCCGAACGTGCCTTTGTCGGAGGAGATGGTGCGGCGGAGGAAGAGGTCGCTCATCGCCGGCCCCCCTGCTCGATCGCCTTGTCCAGCTTCCCCTCGATCCGCACGCTCTGCTCCTTGAGCGTCTCGATGTTCACCTCCACGCCCTTGACCCGCTCGGAGAGCTGGCCGTTCGACGTGGCGATCCGCTCGACGGCGGCGATGCGGCTCTCCAGCACGGCGAGGGTGCCCTCGACGCTGGCCTTCCAGATGCCGATGGCGAACGCCATGACGGCCGACTGGGCGACGATGGCGATGATAACGGGTGCCGGTATGGTCCAGTTGATGCGGATTCGGCGGTCGGTCACTGGGGTCCCTCGCGGTCGGTGAGTGTGGCGGGGACGAAGGCCTTCAACTCGGCGGGCGACGTGACGGCGGACAGGTCCACTGCGGCCGGCAGGTCGCGCAACTCCTGCTTGCGTTTGGCGACCTCGGCCTGCCGGTTCTCGTCCCCGCTCTCGTGCGCCTTCTGGTACTCCACGTCGAGCGCCTTGAGCTTCTCGTTCCGGACGACCCGGAGGCGGTCCAGGTGGATCGCGCGGGCCCTGGTCATGTCCACGTCGATCGCCCTCTGTCCGGTCCACGCGGCGCGGAAGGCGCGGTCGGCAGGCACGGCTTCGACCAGGCGCCACGGGAGCCCGGCGGGCACGTCCTTGGCGGCGATCCAGTCGAGCACCTGCTTGGACGTCTTGAGTGTGACGCCCCGCCCGGCGAGCAACTCCCGGGTGCGGGACTTGGGGTCGAACATTTCGGGGGCGGGGGTGATGATCCCGACGGTGCCGTCGGGGTTGGTGAAGGCGATGAATTTGGTCATTACTGGTCTCCGAATCCTGCTACGAAATAACGAATCGCGTCCGCCAGCGTGCCCGCGCTGTCCCGGGCCTGGATGCGGATGCTCCCCGCGGCCATGCCCGCCCCGTCCTGGCTGGAGTAGGTCTGGTTGGTGGAGGTCGCGACCACGCAGTAGTCGGTGCTGCTGAACGCGGTGGCGAAGTTGACGGTGTGGTCGCCGGTGCCGTTGTCGGTGACCGACGACACGTTGTAGCTGGCGGCGATCGTGGTCCCGTCGTCGTGCTTGACCCAGAACTTCGCGGCGCTCGGGTGGTACTGCTGGCGGCCCGGGGTGACGACGGCCGCGAGGCTCGACGTGGCCTCCATCTGGGCCTGCGTCGCGGCGACGAGCGGGAGCCCGCCGGAGATGTAGCCCGCGCACCGCACGACGGACGAGGCGTACCCGACGAGGATCGCGTAGTCGCCGGCGGCGGTGGTGATGTTGGCCCCGCCCGGCAGGACGAGGCTGGCCCCGTGGGTGAGCGTGAGCGCCCCGGTGAACCGCACCACCTTGACCCGGCCCTGCGAGAGGGTGACCGCGGAGATCCCGGTCGTGCCGGTGACGTCGACCACCATCCCGTAGGCGGCGTCGAGGTCGACCGTCGCGGCGGAGGGTACGTCGGCCGCCTGCGAGGTGGCGACGCCGAAACGGTTGTTTGTGACGTCGATGTGGCCGAGGAGGATGTCGTCGGTGCCGTCGTAGACGAAGAGGGACCAGACGGCGGCGCCCGGGGTGTTGTTGTCGATCCACAGCTGCCCGGCGTAGGCGGTCGGGGGCCGGGACGCGCCCAGGCTGGTACTGGCGAGGGCCTGAAACGCACTGTTCAGGTCCGCCCGCACGGTCGGGAAGTTCTGGTTGGCAATCGTCATGTCGTGTTGGGACATCTATCCTCCTTCTGTTAATAACCGTTGGCGGCCCACGAAACGGTGCAGGCGACGAACGCGCCGCCGGAGTCCTTGACGCCGACGTCGAAGCTCCCGTCCGTGACGTTCTGCACGATCTCCTGGTCGCCGACGGCGGCCGACTGGATCGTGACGCCCACGTCGGGGGCGGTGTAGAAGTCCTTGGCGAACGGGACCGTGGTTACGCCGCTCGCGCTCGTCTCCAGCGACCCGCTGTCGGTGACGTCCGGGACGTCTATGGTGACCCACAGTTCGGTGATCAGGATGTTGAACGAGGCCTGCGTCCCGAACACCCGGAGCCGGAACTGGAAGTACCGGGCGGTGTAGTCGCCGACGATGAACCGGCGGTACGGGGTGTAGGTGATGTCGTCGTCGGACGTGCGCACCTCGAAGAAGATGTTGATCCCGGCGATGTCCTCGCCGTCGAACAGCCCGGACCGCGAATCGAAGTCGCCCGCCGACTCGTCGAAGGTGACCGTCGGGTCGTAGATCGTGGCCGTCACCCCGGCGGTGATGCGGGCGGTCGTCACCTTACCCAGGTCGGCGTCGGGATCGCCGTTGTGGCCCCCGGTGAACGTGTACGAGGCGGCCGAGGTGAAGCCCTGCCCGCTCCCCCCGTCGAAGAGGCCCTGAGCGTCGTCGAAGTCGCCGGCGACGTTGTCGAACACGCCCGCGCCGCCGAGTTGCAACCCGCCGTCCAGGTACACGAGGTTGCCGAGGCTGCCCGCGAACGCGGGGTCCTCTTGGACGGTGATGACGCGGTTCATCTTCACCACGTTGGCGACGGTGCTCTTGATGGTCGCGGCGGTCGTGCTCTCGTTCCCCGACGAGTCCACGGCCTTGGCGAGGTAGGTGCCGTCGAGGAGCGGGACCACGGCCTGTGCCGCGACCCCGGGCAGCGCCGGGGCGACGTCCACCGCCGACGACCACGACGGAGTAACGAGTTCGGCCGTGTGGCGGATGCGCACGTGCCCGCCCACCCGCACGTCGAGGTCGGCGACCTGGCTCCACGACAGGTGCGCGTTGTTGTGGATCGGGTTGAGGCTGAAGTTGGCGATGTTCGCCGGAGGGGCCGTGAGGCCGAAGATCTCGGCCACGGTGCTCGCGTAGGCCGACGGCACGCCGAGGTTGTTGTACGCCTTGACCCGGAAGTCGTAGGTGCCCGGGGCCATGTCGAGCACCTCCAGCGTGGTGGCGAAGGTGCGGCCCGCGGTGGTGTATTCGGTGGCGGCGGTGAGCTTGTACTCGACCTGGTAGTCCCGCACGAACGCGTCGGGGCTGGCGGGCCACGTGACCACGGCTTTGGACTTGGCGGCCGAGCCGTCGGCGGTCACGTACAGCTCCTCGGTCACCACCGGGGTGCCGGGCGGGGAGACGAAGAGCGGGTCGGGCAGGTTGGTGTCGGGCGCGGGGTCGAGGGTCGTCGCCTCGCCGCTGTTCCAGTCGTAGCTGGC
>DASPHQ010000068.1:0-9647 GCA_035629595.1 Urbifossiella sp.
CGACTTCACCGTGCGCCCGCTCGGGTTGGCGGGGGGGGCGCTCGGGCTGCGGGAGCGGTAGCCGGGCGACGGGGAGCCAGTTTTCGGCCCAACGTCTTGACGGGGGACGGCTTCCGGTCGAGGGCGACGCACTGACGGGTATCGATCTGGCGACGTGACATGTTTCCGCGACCCGGTGGGGGGCGCGGCGGAAACAAAAATCTCGACCAAAATGTCACTACTCCGCTTGACTGCCGCGACCGCCGTGCTCGCCGCCCTGCTCGCCGGCCGGGCCGACGCGGGGGACTACCTCACCGAGGTGAAGCCGCTCCTCGCGGCCCGGTGCGTGGCGTGCCACGGCTCGCTCGCGCAGAAGGGGAAGCTCCGCCTCGACACCGCCGCGTTCGCCCGCGCCGGCGGCCGGAGCGGGCCGGCGGTCGTCCCCGGCAAGGCCGCCGACTCGCCGCTGTACCAGGCGGTACTAGGCCGCGGCCGCGACCGGATGCCGCCGGAGAGCGACGGCCACCCGCTCGCCGCGGATCAGGTCGCGGTGCTGAAGGCGTGGATCGACCGCGGCGCCCCCGGCCCGGCGGACGAGCCGGTCCCCGAAGCCCCGACGGCCCACTGGGCGTTCCGCCCGGTCCGGCGGCCGACGGTGCCGGACGGGCGGAACCCCATCGACCACTTCGTCCAGAAGGCGCTGCGGGAGCACAACCTCGCGCCCGCGCCGCGGGCCGACCCGCGCACCTTGGTCCGCCGGCTCTACCTCGACCTGACCGGCCTGCCGCCGACCCCGGCCGAGGTGACCGCCTTCGCGGCGGATGCTTCGCCGCAAGCGGCGGAAAAGCTGGTCGATCGGCTGCTCGCGTCGCCGCACTTCGGCGAGCGGTGGGGCCGCCACTGGCTCGACCTCGCCCGCTACGCCGAGAGCGACGGGTACGAGAACGACAACCTCCGCCCCGGCGCCTGGCGGTTCCGCGACTGGGTGGTGAAGGCGGTGAACGACGACGTGCCGTTCGACCGCTTCACCGTCGAGCAGCTGGCCGGCGACCTCCTCCCGGACGCGACCCCCGGCCAGCGCGTCGGCGCCGGGTTCCACCGGCACACCCTCTGGAACAGCGCCGCGTCGGGCGACAAGGAGGAGTTCCGCACGTATGCGGTGAACGACCGCACCGAGACGACCGGCCTGGTGTGGATGGGCCTGACGGTCGGCTGCGCCCGCTGCCACGCCCACAAGTACGACCCGGTGTCGCACGCCGACTACTACCGGTTGTTCGCCTTCTTCAACGCCACCGGCAACGCCGAGGTGCCGCTCGCGGACGGGAAGGCGGCCGCGCCGACGATCAAGCGCGAGCCGCGTGAGACCCACGTTCACCTGCGCGGGAACTTCCTCCAGCCCGGCCCGGTCGTGGCGCCGGGGACGCCGGCCTTCCTGCCGCCGCTGGCATCCCGCGGGGAAGCGCCGGACCGCCTCGACCTCGCCCGCTGGCTCGTCGATCCGGCGCACCCGCTGACCGCCCGGGTGGCCGCGAACCACGTCTGGCAGCACCTGTTCGGCGCTGGCCTCGTCGCCACGCCCGAGAACTTCGGCCGGGCCGGCACGCGCCCGCGCCACCCGGAACTGCTCGACTGGCTGGCGTCGGAGTACGTGCGGCTCGGGTGGTCCCGCAAGTCGCTGATCCGCACGGTCGTGCTGTCGGCGGCGTACCAGCAGTCGTCGCGTCGGCCGGAGGGGACGACCGACCCCGGCAACGACCTCCTCGGCCGACAGAACCGCTTCCGGGTCGAAGCCGAGATCGTCCGCGACCTCGCCCTGTCCGCCGGCGGCCTCCTCAAGACCGACCTCGGCGGGCCGTCGATAGTGCCGCCGTTCCCCGACGGCCTGCTCGACCAGAAGTTCACGAACGAGGCGCTGCGGCTGCCGACCGCGGAGCGCCACCGCCGCGGCATTTATGTCCACGTGCAGCGGACGTTGCCGCACCCCACGCTGGCGGCGTTCGACGCGGCCGACGGGAACACCCCGTGCGTCCGCCGCGACCGCAGCCTCACGCCGACCCACGCGCTGACGCTGCTCAACGACCCGGTGTTCGTCGAGTGCTCGCGCGCTCTCGGCGAACGGCTGCGGGCGGCGCCCGGGGGCGACGACGCGCGCGTCCGCTTCGCGTTCGAGCTGTGCCTGGCCCGGCCGCCGGCGGACCGCGAGCGCGAGGTGCTGCGAGCGCTGCTCGCCCGCCATCGGGCGCACGGCGCGACCGAGGTCGTCGTCTGGCACGGCGTCGGGCGGACGATGCTGAACCTGGAAGAGTTCACCACGCGGGAGTAGCCGTGGCCGACACGCCCGACCGCCGCGAAGCACTGGCCCGCACCGCCGGCGGCATGGGCCTCGCCGCGCTCGCGTCGCTTCTGGGCGCGGACCAGCGGGTCGCCGCCGAGCCGCACGTCCGGCCGACCGCGACGAGCGGCATCTTCGTGTTCCTCGTCGGCGGCACGAGCCAGGTGGACCTGTTCGACCCGAAGCCGGAACTGGCCCGCCTGCACGGCCGGCCGATCCCCGAATCGTTCCGCGCCGGCGTGCGCCTCGGCCAGACGAACTACGCCGCGCCGGTGATGCAGTCCCCGTTCCGCTTCCGCCGCTACGGCCGCTGCGGGATGGAGCTGTCGGAATTGCTCCCCTCCATCGGCGCGTGTGCCGACGACCTTGCCCTGGTGCGGTCGCTCCACCACGAGGCGTTCGACCACGCCCCCGGCGAACTCATGCTCTGCACCGGCAAGGACCAGCCCGGCCGGCCGACGATCGGCTCGTGGCTGACCTACGGCCTCGGTTCCGTATCGAAGGACCTGCCCGGGTACGTCGTGCTGCTGAACGGGCGGTCGCCGAAGGCCCGGAGCCTGGTGTGGGGGAGCGGCTTCCTCCCGGCGACGCACCAGGGCGTTCTGCTCCGCGGCCGCGGCTCGCCGATCCTCGACCTGGAGACGCCGCAGGACGTGCCGCCGGCGCTGCACCGGGCGCAGCTCGACGCGGTCCGGGAGCTGAACACCCTCCGCCGCGGCGAGACCGGCGACCCGAAGCTCGACGCACAGATCGCCGCCTACGAACTCGCGTACCTGATGCAGTCGGCCGCGCCGGAGTTGGCCGACCTGTCGCGGGAGCCGAAGCGCGTCCTGGATTCCTACGGCGAAGGCAGCTTCGCCCGCAGCCTGCTGCTGGCGCGGCGGCTGGTCGAGCGCGGGGTGCGGTTCGTCACGGTCACGCACCACGAGTGGGACCACCACGAGCGCATCGCCGCCGGACTGCCGCCGGCGTGCCGCGAGATCGACCGGCCGGTCGCCGCGCTGCTGACCGACCTGAAGCAGCGCGGCCTCCTCGGCTCGACGCTGGTGGCGTGCCTGAGCGAGTTCGGCCGCACGGCGATCACGCAGGGGAAGGACCTGGCGACGGCCGGCCGCGACCACCCCCCCCCACGCCTTCAGCGCGCTCCTCGCCGGCGGAGGCGTGAAGGGCGGACAGACCTTCGGCGCGACGGACGAGCTGGGGTGGAAGGTGACGGCCGACGGCGTTCACGTGAACGACCTGCACGCGACGCTGCTGCACTGCTTCGGCCTCGACCACCGGCGGCTGACGTTCCGCCACCAGGGGCTCGACGTGCGGCTGACCGACGTGGCCGGCCGGGTGGTGACGCAGCTCCTGGCGTGAGCGCCCGCCGCGATCGTTGAGGCTCGGCATGGTTCACTACGACCACGCGCTCGTCGGTGCGACGGTGGCCGTGGCCGCCGGCTTCCAGCGGCGCCACGGCTGGCCGGTCGTTGTGATGGCGGCGCTGGCGGGGATGGCCCCCGACTGGGACGCCACGACGAAGCACGTCCGGCCCGAGGCCTACGCCGAGGGGCACCGCGTCTGGGGGCACAACCTGTTCGCCGCGACCCTGGCCGGGGCCGCGCTGGGCGGCGTCGGCTACCTGATCCACCGGTCGCGGTCGCACCGGTTCGCGCCGCGGGTCGCCGACCCGGGCGGGGCCGGCGCGTGGGTCGCGCTGGGCGTCGCGATCGCGTGGAGCCACCCGCTGCTCGACTTGCTGTACTGCGGGTGGGGGTCGGACGTGGACTGGCCGGTGCGGCTGCTGTGGCCGGTGTCGCGGCGGGGCTTCGGCGTGGCGTGGGTGCCGTGGACGGACTGGGGCGCGACGGCGGTGCTGGCGGCCGGCCTGCTGGCGTGCGTCGTGGCGCGGGCGCACCGACGGGCGTGCGCCGCGGCGACGCTGGTGGTTCTCGCCCTCTACGTCGGCGCTCGCGGGGCACTCCTGTAGTCCGAGTGGGATCTGCCATGCTCCGCTTCGGTCTCGCGCTCGGCCTGACGATAAGCCTCGGCGGCGGCGCGGATGCCCCGCCCCGGGAGGCGCCCGCGGCGCAGGAGCCGCCGAAGCTCGGGCACGCGGCCGGGGAACTCCGGGCCGGGGTCGCCAAAGTCGAGATCACCAACAAGAAGTCGCTCCCATTCAGCGACCCGCTGTTCGTCAAGGCGCTCGTCCTGAAGCGCGGCGCGACGACGGCGGTCCTCGTCACCCTCGACGCCGTTGCGGTGGGCGAGATCGGGCACATCCCCAACGACTACCTCGGCAAGGTGCGGGCGCGGCTCGAAAAGGAACTCGGCATCGCACCCGGGACCGTGATCGTCAACGCAAGCCACTGCCACGGGATCGTCGGCGCGGACGTGGACGAAAAGACCGTCGAGGCGGTGAAGGCGGCGTTCGCGAACCTCGTCCCCGTGAGGGCCGGAGTCGGCGTTGGCAGCGAGTCCCGCGTCTCGGAGAACCGGCGGCTGCGCCTCAAGAGCGGCAAGGAGGCCGACGTGCGGCACGCCTACTCGCTCCCGCCCGACGACGAGGTCGTGGGCGTCGGCCCGATCGACCCGCAGATCGGCGTGCTGCGCCTCGACCGGCTCGACGGCCGGCCGCTCGCGGTGGTCTACCACTTCGCGTGCCACCCGATCCAGGGCGTGCCGGGCGGCGGGAACACCGCCGACATCACCGGCTTCGCGTCGCGGGTGATCGAGGAGAATCTGGGCGGCGGGGCCGTCGCGCTGTTCGTGCAGGGGTGCGGCGGCGACATCAACCCGATCCGCTACAAGGACGTCCACCAGCCGCGGAGCGCCGAGCCGCTCGGGAACATGCTCGGGCTGAGTACGCTGCGGGCCGTCCGGGCGATCAAGTGTGACGCCGCCGGGCCGCTCGTGGTGCGGAACGAAAAACTCGCGCTCCCGCGGGCCGACCACGGCGAGCGCATCGACGCCCTCGCCGCCGAGCAGACGCGGCTGGTCGGGTCGCTGAAGGGAACGAGCCTGAACCTGCGGACGTTCCTGGAACTCGCGACCAAGTACAACCTGTCGCGGGAGTTCCCGTCGTACCCGGCCCACCTGTACCTGACGGAGAAGGCGCAGGGGCGCGCCGACCTGCTCGTGCTCGACGCCGACAACCGCCGGCACCTGCAGGCGTACCTCGACAACGTGTTGACGATGGAAAAGCTGACGCGGGTGCAGACGAACCTGGCGCTGCTCCGGCGACACCAGGAGCGGAACCTCGCCGCGGGTCGGCGGCCGCTGGAGGTCGAGGTGGCGGGCCTACGGGTCGGCGACTTCGTGTTGGTCACGTTCCCCGGCGAGCTGACGGTCGAGGTCGGGCTGAACGTGAAGAAGGCGTCGCCGCACAAGACGACGTTCGTGTCCGGCTACACGAACGGCTACATCTACTACACCCCGACGGCCGAGCAACTGCGGAGCGCGGGCGGGGCGCAGGAGGACAGCGACTGCCTCGTCGCCCCTGAGTGGGAGCAACTCTTCTACGCGAAGGTCGCGGAGTTACTGAAGCAACTTTGAATCCAGAGGCAGCGCCGGGGTAGCGCTTGAAGCGATCGTGGACGCGGGCGAGAATGAATGCACCCGCCGCCCCGCGCCTCATCGACCCGTCCGCTTATGAACCGTCACCTCCTTCTCCTCACCGTCGTCGTTTCGCTCGTGCCCGCCGCGGCGCGCGCGCAGGACGCGCGGCACTTCGAGACGCGCGTCCGCCCGCTCCTGGCCGAGAAGTGCTTCAAGTGCCACGGCCCCGACCGGCAGCGCAGCGACCTGCGGCTCGACACGGCCGACGGCTTCAAGAAGGGCGGCGCGTCCGGCACCCCACTCGTCACCCCCGGTCGGGTGGACGACAGCCTCCTCCTCCGGGCGGTGCGGCATGCCGACGGCGTCGAGAAGATGCCGCCGGACGGGCAGTTGACCGCCGCCCAGGTCGCCGACCTGGCGGCGTGGGTGCGGGCGGGCGCGCCCTTCCCGGCCGCCGTCGCGAAGGCACCCGCTGCCGACCCGGCCAAGCACTGGGCATTCCGCCCGGTCGTGCGGCCCGACGTGCCGAAGGGGGCGAACCCGATCGACGCGTTCGTTCGCGCACGGCTCGCCGCCGCCGGCCTGTCCCCCGCGCCGCCGGCCGACCGGCGGGCGCTGATCCGCCGCGCCACGTTCGACCTCATCGGGCTGCCGCCCACTCCGGCCGAAGTCGAGGCGTTCCTGAAGGACGCGGCGCCGGACGCGTTCGCAACGGTTGTCGATCGGCTGCTCGCGTCGCCGGACTACGGCGAGCGGTGGGGCCGGCACTGGCTCGACGTGGCCCGCTACGCCGACAGCAACGGGCTCGACGAGAACGTCGCCCACGGCACCGCCTGGCGCTACCGCGACTACGTCGTCCGCAGCCTCAACGCCGACAAGCCGTACGACCAGTTCCTCCGCGAGCAACTCGCCGGCGACCTCCTCCCCGCGGCCACCCCGGCCGTGCGGGCCGAGCAGCTCGTCGCCACCGGCTTCCTGGCCCTCGGGCCGAAGGTGCTGGCCGAGCCGGACGAGAAGCGGATGGAGCTGGACATCGTGGACGAGCAGATCGACACCGTCGGCCGCACCGTGCTGGGGCTGACGCTCGGCTGCGCCCGCTGCCACGACCACAAGTTCGACCCGATCGAGCAGGCCGACTACTACGGCCTCGCCGGCGTGTTCGTCAGCACGCGAACGATGGAACACTTCAAGAAGGTGGCCCGCTGGCATGAGAACCCCATCGCCACGCCCGCCGAGCTGCGGGCGAAGGCCGACGCCGACGCCGGCGTCGCGGCGCTCAAGAACCTTGCAAAGACGACGCCCGCGCTGAACACATTCGCGGCGGCGCTGGCGGCGGCCGCGCCGGAACTGCCGACGGCGATGGGCGTGGCCGACGGCACCCCGACCGACGTGCGGGTTCTGCGCCGGGGGAACCACCTCACGCCCGCGGATGTGGTGCCGCGGCGGTTCCCGCTCGTGCTCGCCGGCGCGGCGCAACCCACGCTGCCGAAGGGGCAGAGCGGTCGGCTCGAACTCGCGGCGTGGCTCACCGACCCGCGGCACCCGCTTACCGCGCGGGTGATCGTCAATCGGGTCTGGCGGTGGCACTTCGGCAAGGGGCTCGTGCGGTCGGTCGATAACTTCGGCCTCACCGGCGACGCCCCGACGCACCCGGAACTGCTCGACTGGCTCGCCGCCGAGTTCACGGCCGACGGCTGGAGTCTGAAGCGGCTGCACCGCCGGATCATGCTCTCGGCGACGTACCAGATGAGCACCGCCCACGACGCGAAGGCCGCGACCGCCGACCCGGACAACCGCCTCCTCTGGCGGGCGAACCCCCGCCGGTTGGAGGCCGAGGCGATCCGCGATTCGCTGCTGGCCGTCGGCGGCCTGCTCGACCGCACTGCGGGCGGGCCGGCGCTCGTGGGCGTCAAGAACCGCGACTACCTGTTCGACCACACGTCGAAGGACCGGACGAGCTACGTGAGCGACCGCCGGTCGCTGTACCTGCCGGTGATCCGCAACAACCTGTACGACGTGTTCCAGCTGTTCGACGCCCCGGACCCGGCCGTGCCGACCGGCGACCGGGCGACGACCACCGTGCCGACGCAGGCGCTGTTCTTCCTCAACAGCGACCTGTCGGCGCGGTCCGCCGACGGGCTCGCCGGCCGGGTGCTCGCCGCCCCGGGCCTCGACGACGCGGGCCGCGTGCGGCTGCTGTTCGAGCTCGCCTACGGCCGCCCGCCGACGGTCGCAGAGGTCGCGCGGGTGATCGCCGGCGTGGCCGCGTTCGAGGCCGACACGGGCCGCCGGGCGGCGTGGGCGGCGGTCTGCCAGGCGGTGCTGGCGGGGAACGAATTCATCCACCTGAACTGAGGTCGGCCCGTGATTTCCCGCCGCGACGTGCTCCGCCACACCGCCCTCGGGTTCGGCGGCCTCGCCCTCGCCGACCTGCTCCACGCCGCCGACGCGCCCCGCGCGCCGCACTTCCCGGCGCGGGCGAAGCGCGTCATCTTCCTGTTCATGAAGGGCGGCCCGTCCCACCTCGACACGTTCGAGCCGAAGCCGCTGCTCGACCGCGACGACGGGAAGCCGTACCCCGGCTCGCGGCCGCGCGTCGTGTTCGCGCCGACCGGCAACCTCCTCAAGTCGCCGTGGCGCTTCCGGCAGCACGGCCAGAGCGGCAGCCCGGTCAGCGAGCTGTTCCCACACGTCGCCGGGTGCGTGGACGACATCTGCTTCGTCCACTCGCTGCACGGCACCAACCCGGCCCACGGCGGGGCGGCGCTGAAGCTCCACACCGGCAGCGACAGCCTCGTCCGCCCGAGCATGGGGGCGTGGGTGGCTTATGGGCTCGGCACCGCGAACGCCGACCTGCCGGCGTTCGTGACCGTGTGCCCGACGCTCGCCCACGGCGGGGTCACCAACTGGGGCTCCGCATTCCTCCCGGCCGCCTGCCAAGGGGTGCCGCTCGGCAACGCCAGCACGCCGGTCGAACAGGCCCGGGTGCGCTACATCGACAACCCGCGGACGACGCGCACCGCCCAGCGGCGGCAGCTCGACCTCCTCGCCGACCTCAACCGCGGCCACCTCGAACGCTCCGGCCCGGACGCGGCGCTGGAGGGGCGCATCGAGTCGTTCGAGCTCGCCTTCAGGATGCAACGGGCGATGCCCGAGGCCGAGGACGTGTCAAAGGAATCGCTTCTGACGAAGGCGCTGTACGGGCTCGACGATCCGGTCACCGCGCCGTTCGGCCGGCAGTGCCTCCTCGCCCGCCGGCTGGCCGAGCGCGGGGTGCGGTTCGTGCAGGTGACGCACAGCGACGGCAACGTGCAGTGGGACCAGCACGGGAACCTGCGCGCCGGCCACGCGAAGAACGCCCGCGAGGTGGACAAGCCGATCGCCGGGCTGCTGAAGGACCTCAAGGCCCGCGGCCTGTTGAACGACACGCTCGTCCTGTGGGGCGGCGAGTTCGGCCGCACGCCGACGGTCGAGGGCGGCGGGCGCGACGGCCGCGACCACAACCCGGAGGGGTTCACCGTCTGGCTCGCCGGCGGCGGGGTGAAGCCAGGCTTCCGCTACGGCGCGACCGACGAGTACGGCTGGTACGCGGCCGAGGACAAGGTTCACGTCCACGACCTGCACGCGACGGTCCTGGCGCTGCTCGGCCTCGACCACGAGCGGCTGACGTTCCGCCACGCCGGCCGCGACTTCCGCCTCACCGACGTCCATGGTCGGGTGGTCAAAGAGATCATCGGATGAGCCGCACGATGGACGCAGAAAAAGACACGATTCAGACAATGTTCTGTCTGATCGT
>DASPHQ010000069.1:0-7016 GCA_035629595.1 Urbifossiella sp.
CTTCCCGCCTGGCGGGCCGCGGTGCGCGACCGCGTCGCGGACGGCGCGTGGCTGGTGGGGCAGGACGTGGCGCTCGCCGCCGGGCTGGCCGCGAAGGGCGTGACGGTCGCGGGTGTGATTCAGCACGTTCGCGACACCGCGGCCCGGCTGCTGAACCTCAGCCGCCGCACCCCGCACCTTGTTGCCGATGGGCCGCTCGCCGCGTCGCACGGGACGACGTACCCGATCCTGCAAGGCCCGATGACCCGGGTCAGCGACACGGCCGCGTTCGCCGACGCCGTCGCCGCGGGTGGCGGGCTGCCGTTCCTGGCGCTCGCCCTCCTCCGCAAGGCCGAGACGGAAGCGCTGCTGAAGGAGACACAGGCGCGGCTCGGGAAGAAGCCGTGGGGCGTCGGCATCCTGGGCTTCGTGCCGGCCGAGATTCGCTTCGAGCAGCTGGACGCGATCCGCGCTACGAAGCCGCCGTTCGCGATCATCGCCGGCGGCCGCCCGGACCAGGCGAAGGAGCTGGAAGCGCAGGGCATCCCGACGTACCTGCACGTGCCGTCGCCGGGCCTGCTGCGGCGATTCCTGAAGGACGGCGCCCGCCGTTTCATCTTCGAGGGGCAGGAGTGCGGCGGGCACGTCGGCCCGCGCGCCAGCTTCGCCCTGTGGGAGGCGATGGCCGAGGTGCTGACCGAGCACCTCGCGGGCGGGAAGCCGGCCGACGGGCTCCACGTCGTCTTCGCCGGCGGCATCCACGACGCCGCGTCGGCGGGGATGGTGGCGGCACTTTCCGCGGGGCTGAACGAGCGCGGCGTGAAGGTCGGCGTGCTGCTCGGCACCGCGTACCTGTTCACAAAGGAGGCCGTGGCCGGCGGCGCGATCACGGAGCGCTTCCAGCGCGAGGCGCTGGCGTGCGGCGACACCGTGCTGCTCGAAACGGGTCCGGGCCACGCCATCCGCTGCATCCCGACGCCGTACGCGGAGACGTTCGAGGCCGAGAAGCAGCGCCTGCGCTCCGAGGGCAAGTCGCCGCTCGACGTGGGGCTGGCGCTGGAGCGGATGAACCTGGGCCGCCTGCGGGTGGCGAGCAAGGGCGTCGACCGCGCGGCGGGGGCGCCGGGGCTGGCGGCGGTGTCGGCCGACGACCAGTTCGCCCGCGGCATGTACATGATCGGCCAGGTCGCCGCCCTCCGCGACGGCGTCACCACGATCGCCGAGCTGCACGCCGACGTGTGTTCGCCACCTTCGTCATTCGTCGTTCGTCATTCGTCCTCCGAGGAACTACCGGCGCCGCCGCCGTGTGACGTGGCGATTATCGGGATGAGTTGCTTCTACCCGAACGCGGTCGGGGCCGAGCCGTACTGGCGAAACATTCTTGCCAAGACGAACGCGGTCATCGAGATCCCGGCGTCGCACTGGGACTGGCGGCCGTACTACGACCCCGACCCGCGCGCCCGCGACAAGATGGTGTCGAAGTGGGGCGGGTTCATGTCGGACGTGCTGTTCGACCCGCTGAAGTACGGCATCACCCCGAAGTCGATCCCAAACATCGAGCCGCTTCAACTGCTGCTGTTGGAGGCGGTGAACCAGGCGCTCGGCGACGCCGGATACCTCGACCGCCCGTTCGCCCGGGAGCGCACCTGCGCGATCCTGGGCGTCGGCGGCGGCGGGATGCCGTTGTCGGTGTCCTACGGGTTCCGGGCGTGCATGCCGCTGATGGAGTCGATCCCGGGCATGCCCGTCAGGTCGGACAAGATCATCGAGCTCGGCGAGGGCATCCTCCCCGAGTGGACGGAGGATTCGTTCCCCGGCATCCTGCTGAACGTCGCCGCGGGGCGGGTGGCGAACCGGTTCAACCTCGGCGGCCCGAACATGGCCATCGACGCGGCGTGCGGGTCGTCGCTGGCGGCGCTTTACGCCGGCGTCCGCGAGCTGCAGGACGGCACCAGCGACGTGGCTATCGTGATGGGCGGCGACGCGGTGCAGACGCCCTACGCCTACGTCGCGTTCTCGAAGACGCACGCCCTCAGCCCGAAGGGCCGCTGCCGCCCGTTCGACGCCGACGCCGACGGCATCGCGCTGGCCGAGGGCGTCGGCGTCGCGGTGCTGAAGCGGCTCGCCGACGCCGAGCGCGACGGCGACCGGATTTACGCGGTCGTGAAGGGCGTGGGTGCGTCGAGCGACGGCCGCGACAAGGGGCTGACGGCGCCGCGGGCCGAGGGGCAGCTGCGGGCGCTCAACCGCGCCTACGCCCAGGCGCGGGTGAACCCGGCGAACGTCGGGCTGGTGGAGGCGCACGGCACCGGCACTGTCGTCGGCGACCAGACGGAGGCGCGGGCGATCGGCCAGTTGCTCCGAGACGCGGGTGCCGACGCGCAGTCGTGCGCCATCGGCTCGGTGAAGTCGATGATCGGCCACAGCAAGTGCGCCGCCGGGCTCGCGGGGCTGATCAAGACGGCGTTCGCGCTCCACTACAAGGTGCTGCCGCCGACGCTGGTCGAGAAGCCGAACCCGAAGGCGAACCTGGACGGCGGCCCGCTGTACCTGAACACCGAGGTCCGGCCGTGGGTCCACGGCGCCGCCCACCCGCGCACCGCCGGCGTGAGCGCGTTCGGCTTCGGCGGTACGAACTTCCACACCGTCCTGGAGGAGTACACCGGCGACTACCTCGACCGCCCCGAGAGCGGCCTGCGGACGTGGCCGGCCGAGTTGTTCGTGTGGCGCCGGCCCGACCGCGCCGCGCTCGTGAGCGCTGTGACGCAGTGCCGCGACACCCTCGCTGCAGGCGCTGAACCCGCCCTCGCCGACCTCGCCGCGGCAGTGTGGCAATCGAGCCGGGCCGGGAGCGGTCAGCCGACGCTCGCCGTGGTCGCCGCGTCACTCACCGAGCTGACGGACAAGCTCGGCGTCGCGCTGGAGCTGCTGGCGAAGCCGGAGGAGAGCGCGAGCGACCCGCGGGGTGTCTACTTCGGCACGGCTCCTGATTCATCCTTCATCCTTCATCCTTCATCCTTCCCGAAGGTGGCCTTCCTGTTCCCCGGGCAGGGGTCGCAGTACCCCGACATGCTCGCGCAGCCGGCGATGGCCTTCACCGAGGTGCGGCAGGTGCTCGACGCCGCCGACCGCGTCCTGGCCGGGAAGCTGGAGAAGCCGCTCGGGCGGTTCGTGTTCCCGCCGTCGCCGTTCGGCCCGGAGCAAGAGGCGCACAACCGCAAGGAACTGCAGCGCACCGAGGTCGCGCAACCCGCCATCGGCGCAGCATCGCTCGGCATGGCGCGGCTGCTAGCGGCGCTCGGCGTCAAAGCCGACCTGCTCGCGGGGCACAGCTACGGCGAGTACGCCGCCCTCGCCGCCGCGGGTGCCCTGAGCGACGACGACTTCCTGGCGCTGTCCTTCGAGCGCGGCCGCGTCATCCGCGATGCCGCCGGGAATGCCGCAGGCGGGATGCTCGCCGCGGATGTGACGCCGGCGGCGCTCGAACCCCTGCTGGCGGGTGTCGAAGGCGTGTGGGTCGCCAACCACAACTCGCCGCACCAGGCCGTGTTGGCCGGAACCGAAGCGGGCCTCGCCGCCGCGGCCGCGAAGCTGGACGCTGCGAAGGTGCGGGCTCAACGGCTCCCGGTGGCGTGCGGCTTCCACTCGCCGCTCATCGCGGGCGCGAAGGAACCGCTCGCAACCGCGCTCGCCTCCGCGGACTGGTCCCCCCCGCGGAAGCCGGTGTACTCGAACACCACCGCGGCGCCGCACGGCGACAATCCGGCGAAGTTGCTCGCCGAACACCTTATCTCACCGGTGAAGTTCGCCGACGAAGTGGAGGCGATGCACGCCGCCGGCGCCCGGGTGTTCGTGGAGGTCGGGCCGGGTGCGGTCCTCACCGGCCTCGCAGGTCAGGTGCTCGCCGGGAAGCCGCACCTCGCCGTCGCCACCGACCAGAAGGGCCGCCCCGGCCTCGTCCAGTTGTGCCACACTCTCGGCCAACTGCTTGCGGCTGGCGTCCCTGTTCAGCTCGACCGGCTGTTCCAGGGCCGCGGTGTGAAGCCGTTCGAGCTGTCAAAGCTCGGCCCGGACACCGGCAAGCCGAAGCCGCCGGCGACCGCGTGGGTGGTGAACGGCGTCCGCAGCCGGCCGGTGAACGGCCCCGAGCCGCGGCTTCTCGGCCAGGCGCTGCCGCCGGAGGCGAAGCCGAAGCCCGTCGCCCCGCCGACCGAGGTACCGAAGTCGATCCCCACCCCGGCTGCTAAGGCGGCCGCGCCTCCCGCCCCCCGCGTGACCACCCCGACCCCGCGAGCGCCGATGCACACCCCGACGCCACCCACGCTCCTTCCCACTGCCCCGGTCCCGGAGGGCGCGGCCCAGGTGATGGCCCGCTTCCAGGACGTGATGGCGAAGTTCCTCGACACGCAGCGGAGCGTCATGCTCGGCTACCTTGGCGCCGGCGGCCAGATGCCCGCACCGAGTACCAACGGTCACGCCCCGGTGCCGCACGCGAACGGGGCGATACTGCCGCCCCCGATCGCCGCGCGAATGGCCCCGGTCGAGCCGGCGCCGCGGATCGCACCGCCGCCGGTCGCACCCGTTCCCGTCGCTTCGGTGAACGGCAAGCACGAGGCGAACGGCAAGCACGACCCCACGCCCACGCCGCTTGCGACGGTGCAGTCTCCGCCCGCCCCCGCGCTCGACCGCGACGCGCTCGTCGCCCGGCTCCTCGACCTGGTGAGCGACCGCACCGGCTACCCGAAGGAGGCGCTCAGCATCGACCTCGACCTGGAGGCCGACCTGGGCGTCGATTCGATCAAGCGCGTCGAAGTCCTTGGCGCGCTGGCCGAGGGGATCGAGGCCGCGGCCGGCGGGTCGCCGCCCAACCTCGAGATGGAGAAGCTGTCCGTCATCAAGACCATCCGCGGCATCGCCGACTACGTGGCCGGCGCCCTCGCCGACGCCGCCCCCGCCGCCCTCCCGGCCCCGTCCGCGAACGGCAAGCACGACGCCCCCGCCGACTTGCATCCCGGCGCCCGCTCGGGTGAGGTACAGCGGCTCGTCGTGCGGCTCATCGACGCCCCGCTCCCGGACCGCCCGCGGTTCGCACCGCCCGCCGGCACGCTGGTCATCACCGACGACCGCCTCGGCACCGCCCGCGATCTGGCCGACCGCCTCGCCGAGCTGGACGTGAACGCCGTCCTCGTCCGCATGACGGAATCCGGCGAGGCCGCGTCGGCGTTCGCCGCCGACCTGACCGACCCCGCCGCCGTCGAAACCGTGCTGTCGCGCGTCCGCTCGGAGTGCGGCCCGGTCGCCGGGCTGATTCACCTCCTGCCGCTGGCCGAGCCCCCGGACGGCGAGAGCCCCACGCGGCGGGCCGAGCGCGAGGTGAAGTCGCTCTACCTCCTCGCCCGCGCGCTCGAACCCGACATCCGCGCCGCCGGCAAGGGCGGCAGCGCCGTTCTCCTCGCGGTCACCGGCATGGGCGGCCGCATGGGTTACGGCGGCGAGCGGCCGGCGGCGTTCACGCCGACGCACGGCGGAGTCGCGGGGTTCGCCAAGTGCCTCGGATACGAGTGGCCGGAAGCGACCGTCCGCGTCGTGGACGTGGACCCCGAGGTTCCCGCGCCGCGGCTCGTCGAACAGTTGTTGGCCGAGCTCGGCGACCCCGACGGCCCGCTCGAAGTCGGCCGTGACGGCGACGACCGCGTGACGTGGCAGGTCGAACCCGGCCCGCTCGACACCGACACGCCCGCCGTGGAACTGGGGCCAACTGACACCGTCCTCGTGACCGGCGGCGCCCGCGGCATCACCGCGAAGATCGCGCTGGAGCTCGCCACCCGCTACCGGTCGCGGCTGGTGCTGGTCGGGAGTTCCCCTGCCCCGGCCGACGAGCCCGCCGACACCGCCGGGCTGACGACGCCGGCCGAGATCAAGGCGGCGCTGATGAAGCGGACGCCGGGTGCGAAGCCGGCGGCGGTCGAGGCCGAGTTCCGGCGGCTCGTCAAGGACCGCGAGATCCGCGGCAACCTCGACGCCCTTCGCGCCGCCGGGTCGGCCGTCGAGTACCGCAGTGTCGATGTCCGCGACGCCGCCGCCTTCGGGGCGCTGGTTGCGGAGGTGAAGCCGACGGGCGTAATTCACGGCGCGGGTGTGATCGAGGACAAGCTGCTGAAGGACAAGACGCCCGAGTCCTTCGACCGCGTGTTCGGCACGAAGGTGGAGAGTGCCTTCACCCTGGCCCGTACGCTCGACCCGGCGCGGACGAAGTTTCTGTCGCTGTACGCCAGCATCACCAGCCGGTACGGCAACCGCGGCCAGTCGGACTACGCCGCGGCCAACGAGGTGCTCAGCAAGCTCGCCTGCCAGCTCGACGCCGCGTGGCCCGGCCGGGTGGTGGCGGTGGCGTGGGGGCCGTGGGCCGAGGTGGGCATGGTGGCCGACCTGGAGAAGCACCTCGTCGCCCGCGGGTTGAAGCTCATCACCCCGGCGGTCGGAGCTCGCTTCGCCGTGGACGAGGTCGTGTACGGCGGCAAGGGCGAGGCCGAGGTGGTGGTCGCCGGCGGCACCGAGCACGCCGGCCGACCGGGCAAGACGGCCCCGGCCGAACTCGCCGCGGTGGGGGCCGAGTAACGCATGACTGCCACCGTTGCCGCCCCGCGCCGCCCGGACGCCGCGGCGCGACCCGGCTGGGACACGGAAGTCGTCCTCCTCACCGCCGCCGACCGCGCCGCGCTCGCCGCCGCGGCCATCTCCGTCGCCGCCGCGGCCGAGTCCGACCCGGCGTTCTCGCTCCCGGCGCTCGCCGCCGAGTTGGCGATCGGGTTCGTGCCGGTCGGCTCCGTGTTGGCCGTCGTCGCCGCGTCGCCGTCCGATTTGGCCGTGAAGCTCCGCCGGGCCGCCGGCCGCCTCGCCGACCCGTCGTGCGAACAGGTGCGTGACGCGAACGGCGTCTACTTCTCCGCGCGGCCGTTGGGGCTCGAAGGCACGGTGGCACTGCTCTTCCCCGGCGAGGGGGCGCAGTACCTGAACATGCTCGCCGACCTGTGCGG
>DASPHQ010000070.1:0-4234 GCA_035629595.1 Urbifossiella sp.
AGCCGGATGCCGGCGTTCGGCGGGTTGGTGCCGTAGGACACGACCGAGATCGCGGCGGCATAGCGATCACGAGCGGGGGTGTGGGATGCGGCTCGCGAGGCGGGTGACGAGGGCGGCCGCGGGCGTTGCGGCGGCGGTGGCCGCAACCGCGGGCTGCTCGGGGCCGGGGGTGGTGAACCGACTGGGGGCCGACGATACCCCAGACCCGCCGCCCTGCCCCGCGTGTGGCGGGTGTCACGTGCTGGTGATCGAGGAGGTCGTGGTCGAGGCCGGCGAACCCGTCGGCGGCACGGGGTAGTGGGCGGAACCCGCCCGGACCCTGCAACAGTGGTGCAAAAGTCTGCAACTCGGGGCGTGTGGAGGGTGTACCGTGGTCGCGCAGCGGAAGAAGAACGACGACGCGGTGGTGCTCGCCCTCGCCTGCGGGGCGACGGTCGAGGCGGCCGCGAAGCAGGGCGGGGTGTCGGAGCGGACCGTCTACACCCGGCTCCGCGACCCGGACTTCCAGAAGCGGATCAAGGAGGCCCGGACCGACCTGGTGCGGCGATCGGCGGGGCTGCTGTCGGCCGCGTCGGGGGAGGCGGTGCGGACGCTGCTGGCGCTGATGAAGGAGTCCGCCCCTCCGGCCGTGCGGCTCGGCGCCGCGAAGGCGGTGCTGGAGCTGGGGATCAAGGTGCGGGAGCTGGCGGAGCTGGAGGCCGAGGTGCGGGCGCTGGAGCTGGAGATCAAGGCCCTCGGCCCGCCGCGCGAGGGGAGGACGTGGTGAACCTGCGGGGCCGGGTCGGTCGGCTGGCGGCGGCCCTGGCCGGGTGGGGCGGGTGTGATCTGGCCCACGTCGTGGTGTGGGTGCCGACCGGAGGGGACGCGGACGGCCGGCCGCCGGGGGTGTACCGGACGGCGGGCGTCATCGACGTCGTGTACGAAGGCGACGAGCCCGACCCGGCCCTGCGGGACAGGGTGTTCCAGCAGGCGGCGCCGGCGGCACTGGAGATCGTGCTCGGCCCGGAGGTCGTCCCGCCCCCGGCCGCCGACGCCGGGTGGGCCGACGCGGCCGGGGAACCCACTCCCGGGAGGCGAAGGTGACCGCGCGTCGCACTCGGCTCGATCGGCTCCGGGTGGCATTGTCCGCGGTGGCAGTCGCGGGGGCGGTGCCGCCGACCGAGGTGTGGTTGCCGGTCAAGGACGGCGGTAGGGAGGTGCCGGGCCGCTACCCCCAGCCGGGCGGGAGGATGGTCCTCGTCCTGTACGACCCCGACGACCCGGCCGCGACGGAGGGAACCGCGTGATCACCCGTGCCCTCGGACGCCGGGTCGCCGACCTCGCCCGTCGCCAGGCCGAGGCGGCCGAGCGCCACGCGGCGGTCAACGCCGCCGTGGACGCGGGGCACGCCGAGCGGGTGGCGTTCCTGATGAGGGTGCCGGACGACCTGCGGATGGCGGTCGGGATCGCGCTGTGCGACCCGAACGGGGACGATGCCCTCCACTCGTGGGCGGCCCAACCATTCGCCCGATGGGCCACCGTGCCGGCCGGGTTCCAGTTCCCCAGGGCATTGGTCGAGTGGCTCCTGAGCCGCCCGCACTCCTGGTTCCCGGGCCACGCGTGCGAGCGGTGCGGGCTCAAGGTCCCGCTCCTCATCTTCGACTCGACCGACCCGACCCCGCGGCCATCGATCGTCGTGTTCCCGATGTGCCCGGCGTGCGGCGGGGCGACCTCGCACACGGCCGCGGCGCGGGGGCTGGCCTGATGCGGCTGCAGCGACAGGTAGCGCGGCTGACCGGGCTGCTCGCGGGGCCGCGGCCGAAGGGGGTGCCGACCGACCCGGCGGCGCTGCTCGCCGGGTTGCGAGACGGCATGGTGACGATGGACGACCTCGAACGGACGGACGCCGACCAGATGAGCGCGGTGGCGTATGCCGCCGCGATGCTGATCTCCCGGCTGACGTCGGCCAGTCCGAGGATGAACCAGGCGGCCGCCCCTCCCGACCGAGCCGCAGTCAGTCAACACCTCGACCCGCGCCCACCGGCGGCCGCGGCTCGATGAGCCCGAGGTCGAGCATCGCGGCGAACTCGTCGGCCGTCGGCCGGCGGCCCACCCCGCGGAGGAAGTCGCCGCCGGGGAGGAGGTTGAAGTTCACCGCCGGGTCGCGGTGGTGGACGTAGTGGTGCGCCAGGACGTACCGGACGAGCCGTCGCCGGCACACCCACCGGCCGACCCGCCCGGCCCACCCCGGCGGGTGCTCGGCGAGCGGGCGGTGGAGCAGCGGGTGGATGAGTTCCGACGCGAGCGGGTAGGCGACCGCCAGGGGCAGGAGTGCGGCCGCCGCCGCGACCGGGCCCAGGGCGAGGTACACCGCCGCGGCCGCCGGGACGACCGGGGCGACGAACATGGCGTACCCCCACGCCCCGCCGAGGGTCAGCCCGTACCGCTCCGCCCGGATCTGCCGGAGGTACCCGCGGCGGTGCCGCTCGATCCGGGCGTCGGTCTCCCACCGGTCGCCCGGCCCGGCGAACTGGTGGGCGTAGTCGCGGCGGAAGGTCAGGCAGTGGTGGACGACGTGGTGCGAGTAGTACGCACGGGCGAACACCCCGAGCAGCCGCGGGTAACGCCGCTGGAGCCGGCGGAACCGCGGCCCGGCGTGCTGGACGTGCTGGTGAAGGACCGACTCGGCGAGGGTGGCGACCAGGTAGCCGACGACGAGCCCGGCCGCCGCCCGAGCAAGCTCTTCGACGATCATCTCGGTTGCCTCGCGCTCCTGGTCGGCCGCCCGGCGAGTCAGTGTGCTCACCCCCACCTCGCGAGCGCCGCCGCGGCCGCGCCGAGCTCGGCCGGGGTGAACGGCTTGGCCACCGCCCGGACACCCGCGTCGCCGTCGGCCAGGGCGGCGGCCGCCGGGTCGTCCCCGTTCGTCAGGATCACCACCGGGGGGCCGCCCGCCGCCCGCAGCGTTCGGGCTGCGTCGGCGGCGGTCACACCCCGCCCGCGGCCGCCCAACACGACCAGGGCCACCCCGTCGAGGTGGGCGGCCGCCAGCTCCCAGGGGCCGGTCAGGCTGTGGACATCGAACCCCGCACAGGTCAGGACGGTGGCGACGAAACGGTTGACTTGGGGGTCCGCGTCCGCGGCCACACAGAGCGGTCGGCCCGGCATGCGTAACAGCTCCGAAGGCGAGACGGGTGCTGCCCGGGCCGGCCCGGGCGTCACCGTCTGACGGGCGCACATTGTGCCCGACCTCCCCGCGTCAAGTCGATCCCAAATTCCTGTGCGGGTGAGATCAAATGGACTTGTCGGCTACGGTCGCAAAGCGACACGCCCGAATAATTCTGCTTTTTGTTAGATCAGTATCGCGCGCCGTGATACCGTTGCGGACAAGCCGGCCGCGGCATCCGTGCTGACTGGGCGACAGCGTCGGGTGTCCGCGGCCGGCCCGCGTCCCACGATCCGCCGGCACCCCGCCCCGCGGGGCGGGCTCGGGGGGGTGACGAGACCCCCCGAGTCCGCGTCCCGGCCCCCAACCCCATCCCACCAACACCGCCGGCCGCCGCGGCACGACCCGAGGGCCTACGTATCGCGGGGCAGGCAACGCCCCGTCGGACTCTGGCGGTAGGGTGGTCGGCCAGTCTTCGCAGCCGAGACTGCTCCTGTCCGGTTCCGCCCGAGGGTGCGGGTGCTGCACGGGCGTCACGAGCCACGCCGAATCGGAAGAGATCGATGAAAGTCCGCTCTCGCCTGGAACGGCTATTGCTGCGGTTCGGCGCGCTCCCGCCGCCCGGCCAGCTCGACCTCGTGGTGACCGTCCCGGTGGGGAGCGGGATGGCCGACGACCGGCCGGCGCGGGTCCCGTTGTGCCGCCTGGGTCCACTTCGACGTCGAGGGGTCCGTCGCCACGGTCGTGTTCGCCGGGGCGAGCCGGACCCGGCCGTGCTGGCGTTGCTTACTCGAGGACCTTGCCTCTCCCACTCACGGGCGTGACCTCGAGGCGGTCGATTTGGAAGGGCGTGGCGTAGCCGATCTGGACGGCCAGGGCCCTTCCGTTCGGCACGCGGAAGTCGGGATGAATCGAAAAGTCAGAAAACTTGCCCGCGTAGGACGTGACCACCGTTCCGTTGACTGAGGCGCCGATCCACCCCCGTCGGACGTAGCAGGCAACGTAGTAGTCCGTGCCGGACTGAGCGAGTTGTCGGCCCCTCGTTCCGGTCCCGTTGCTGAGCAGGTCTTTCCCCGCGATGTCCCCCAT
>DASPHQ010000071.1:0-5322 GCA_035629595.1 Urbifossiella sp.
CCGCCGGCCGCCAGCATCGAGTCGCGCAGCGCCTCGGCGTCCAGCCGGCGCGGGCTCATCCGCCACACCAGCGCGTTGTCCGGGTCGGCCTCGGCGTTCCGCGCGTCCGTCCGGCTGTCGAGCTGGTATGCCCGGCTCAGCACGATCCGGCGGATCAGCTTCTTCACGCTCCAGCCGTCCTCGACGAACGTGACCGCCAGCGAATCCAGCAGCGCCGGGTTGGTCGGCGGGCGGCCGGCGACGCCGAAGTTGTCGGGCGTGGGTACGAGCCCCTGGCCGAACAGGTTCAGCCACACGCGGTTCACCATGACGCGCGCCGTCAGCGGGTTGTCCTTCGACGCCACCCACTCGGCCAGCTCCTTGCGGCCGCTGCCGGCGCGGATCGGCCGCGGGCTCGGCGTCAGCACCTGGAGGAAGCCGCGCGGCACGATCTCGCCCGGCTTGTCCACTTCACCGCGGACGTACAGCGGGCTGTCGGCCACGTTGCGCGATCCGAACAGGCCCGGCCCGAAGCCGCCCTTCGCCCCCTTCGGCGGGCCGAACCCGCCGCCGAAGCCCGCCGGCTTGTCGCGGGCGCCCATCGCCAGCAGCTTCGGGGCGCCGTCGGCGTCGAACGAGTCGAGCTTCGACCGGCTCAGCGCCAGCTGCGCCGCGTTGAAGATGTTGTTGATCGGCTCCTTCGTGTCCTTCATCCGCTGCGTGATGTCGGCGATGGCCTTCTCCGTCGCGGCGCGGCCGGCGGCGGTCAGCGGCTCGACGGCCGCGGGTAGGCCGCACCCCTTCGGCAGTTCGAGCAGGGGGCTCGGCCGCTGGCTCTGCACGAACCGCACGGTGCCGTAGCACGTCTCGGTGCTGCGGAAGATGCCGGCCAGCGCGTAGTAGTCGCGCTGCGGGATGGGGTCAAACTTGTGGTCGTGGCAGCGGGCGCACGCCGCGGTGATGCCGAGGAACGCCTGCGTCGTCACGTCGATCTGCTCGTCGGCCGTGTCGAGCTCGTACTGGATGCCGTTCCGCTCGTTGAGCGCCCGCGGGCCGATGGCGAGGAAGCCGGTGGCGATCAGCCGCTCGGCGCGGACCGTGGGGTCGGCGGAGGGGAGCAGGTCGCCGGCGAGCTGCTCCTTCACGAACACGTCGTACGGCTTGTCGGCGTTGAGCGCGGCGATGACGTAGTCGCGGTACCGCCACGCGTGCGGGAAGTTGAAGTTGGCCGTCTTGCCGCTCGTCTCGGCGTAGCGGGCCACGTCGAGCCAGTGCCGCCCCCACCGCTCGCCGAACCGCGGCGACGCCAGCAGCCGGTCCACGACCTTCTCGAACGCCTTCGCGTCGGCGTCGGCGGCGAACGCTTCGACCTCCTCGGCGGTCGGGGGAAGGCCGGTGAGGTCGAGGTAGACGCGGCGGATGAGGGTGCGGCGGTCGGCGTCGCCGACGGGGTGCAGCCCTTTCGCTTCGAGCGCCGCGAGGAGGAAACGGTCTATGTCGGAGCGCGGCCACGCAGCGTCCTTCACGGCGGGGGCGGAGGCCTTCTTCGGCGGCTGGAACGACCAGAACTCGCGCCCCTTCACCACGTCGATTTCCTGGCGCGCCACCTTCGCCCCGTCGCGCGGGTCGGGGGCGCCCATCTTCACCCACGCCTCCAGGTCGGCGACGACGTGGTCGGGGAGCTTCCCCTTCGGCGGCATCGCGGTGGCCTGGTCGGTGGAGCGGATGGCCCTCACGAGGAGGCTGCGCTCGGGGCTGCCGGGCACGACCGCGGCGCCGCTGTCGCCGCCGGCGCGGGTGCCGGCGCGCGTGTCGAGGGCGAGGCCCGCCTTGACCTTCTCGCTGTCGCCGGAGTGGCACTTGTAGCAGTGCTCGACCAGCACCGGCCGCACCTTCTTCTCGAAGAACGCCAGCTGCTCGGCGGTCGGGGTGTCGTTGAAACCCGACGCGGCGGGCGGCGCCTTGTCCGGCGCCTTCTCGATCTTCCCACCCTTCTTGTCGCCGAGCGCCTTCAGCTCCTCGGCGGTGAGGAAGCCGTCCTTATTGGCGTCGAGCTTCGAGAACACCTTGCTGCCGAACTCGGGGTTCTCCTTCCCCTTCGGCGACTTGGCGAACGCCTTGAGGAAGTCGTCCTGGCTGAGCTTACCGTCCTTCGCGGCCCTGGCGAGCTTTAGGAGCGGGTTCGGGTCGGGCTGGCCGCCGGCGACGCCGACCAGCCCGACGGCGGCGGCGAACAGGGCGGCGGCCTTCACGGCACGGGTCACGGCAACACCCGGGGTTGGGGTGGGGTCAACTGCGTATCTTAACCCCATAAACCCCGTTCGGGTTTCACCGGCGACCGGTTCTCACAACGGCTTCACAGTGGGCGGCGGCCCTTACAATCCCCCCATGAATCACGTCGTCGCGTACATCCTCCTCGCCGCGGGGGCCGGGGCGTGCATCGCCCTCCAGGCGTCGGCCAACGGCAACTTCCGGCGGAACATCGACAGCCCGTTCTTCGCCGCGTTCTTCTCGATCTGCGGCACCATCGTCACGGCCGGGGTGGCGCTGCTGCTGCTGCGGCCGACCGCACCGTCGGCCGAGGTGCTGCGGCAGACGCCGTGGTGGAACTGGATCGGCGGCCCGCTCGGGGCGCTGATCGTGCTGGCCGGCGCGGCGCTGGTGACGGAGCTGGGGGCGGCGCTGTTCATCGCGTCGGTGGTGGCGGGGCAGCTGCTGTGTTCGCTGTTTCTGGACCACTTCGCGCTGCTGGGGCTGCCGGAACAGTCGCTCACCCCGGGGCGCGTACTCGGGGCGCTGCTCGTGGTGGCCGGGGTGGTGTGCGCGAAGTATCTGTGAACCGCCGCTCGCGGCGTTGCAACGCCGCGAGCGGCGGGAACCGATAAAACCACCCCCATGAACCCGATCGATGCGCTCTTCCGCCGCCTCCGGGCCGAGAACCGGCGGGCGTTCATGCCGTTCGTCACCGCCGGCGACCCCGACCTCGCCTTCACCCGCGAACTCCTGCCGGCCGTTGCCAACAGCGGCGCCGACCTCGCCGAAGTCGGCTTCCCGTTCTCTGACCCCATCGCCGACGGGCCGGTCATCCAGGCGTCGTACACCCGCGCCCTCGCGCCCGGCCTCAAACTCGCCGACGTGTTCGCCGCCACCGCAGCCGTCGCCGCGCGGCCGGGTTGGACGATGCCGATGGTGGCGATGGCGTCGTACTCGCTCGTCTACAAGCGCGGGCCGGACGCCTTCATCACCGCGGCGAAGGCCGCGGGCCTCAGCGGCGCCGTCGTGCCCGACCTGCCGGTGGAAGAAGCGGAGGAGCTGTCGAAGCTGGCGGCCGACCGCGACTTCAAGCTGATCCTGCTGGTGACGCCGACCACGTCGCCGGCGCGCGCCGAGAAGGTGGTGAAGGCGTGCGGCGGGTTCGTGTACGTGGTCAGCGTGGTCGGCATCACCGGGGCGCGCGACCGGCTGCCGGTGCAGATCGGCGACATGCTCGCCCGGCTGCGGACGATGACCGACCTGCCGCTGTGCGTCGGGTTCGGGGTGAGCCGGCCGGAGCACGTCCGCGAGCTGAAGGACGTGGCCGACGGCGTGATCGTCGGCAGCGCGCTGGTTAAGAAGCTGGAGGCCGCCGCCGGCGACCGGGCGAAGGCGCTGGCGGACGTGCGGGAACTGGTGCGCGAACTGAGTGGAGCGCTCCACTGACGCGGCCGCTTGCGGCTTCGCGCTGGGGAGCGCGAAGCCGCGAGCGGCGGAACCGGGGTCACCCCCGCGCCTCGAACTTCGCCTTCACCGCCGGGTTCACCACCCAGTCGGCCGGCCACACGCCGCGGATGAGCCGGGCGATCGCCTCGCCGGCCGCCCGCGCCATGTCGTCGCGGCTCGTGGTGTCCACGCCGGCGGTGTGCGCCGTCATCACCACGTTGTCGAGCGCCAGCAGCGGGTTCTCGCCCGGCGGCTCGTTCTCGAACACGTCCAGCCCGGCGCCGGCGATGCGGCGGTTCTTCAGCGCGTCGTGCAGGTCCGGCTCGCACACCACGCCGCCGCGGGCGGTGTTGATCAGGAATGCCGTGGGCTTCATCAGTCCGAGCGTGCGGGCGTTCACGCACTGCCGCGACTCCGGCAGCATGGGCATGTGCAGGCTCACCCAGTCGGCCCGGCGGAACACGTCGTCCATCGGCAGCAGCTCGATGCCGTTCGCGGCACAGTACGCGGGGTCGGCGAACGGGTCGTGGCCGATCACCGTCATGCCGAAGTTGCGGCCGACGCGGGCCACCGCCTTGCCGATGCGCCCCAGACCCAGGAGGCCGAGCACGCTGCCGCGGAGGGGCCGGTTGGTCTGCCGCGGCCACTGCCCCGCCGCGATGCCGTTGTGCTGCCGGATCAGGTGCCGGGCCAGCGCCAGGATCAGCGTGAACGTGTGCTCGGCCACCGACTCCTGGTTCGTGCCGGGGGCGAACGTCACCGCCACGCCGTACTCCGTCGCCGCGGCCAGGTCCACCGCGTCGTAGCCGACGCCGGCGCGGGCGATGACCTTCAGCCCCTTCGGCGCCGCCGCCTCGATCACGGTGCGGGTGTACGGCTCGGAGCCGGCCAGCGTCGCCACGCAGCCGGGGAGCACGTCGAGCAACTCGGCCTCGGTCAGCTGGACCGGCCGGCCGGGGAACACGAGCTCGGCGCCGGCGGCGGTGATCGCCGGGCCGTAGACGTGTTCGATCTCCTTGAGCGGCCCGGGGGCGATGAGGACGCGCGGCTTCATGGGCGGGTTTCGGGAAAGGTGTGGGCGAGGGACCGGGCCGGATGTACACCAGTTGTTCACCCTGTCGGCACTCGTCGCCGGTAGAATACGGACGTGGGGCGAAACGAACCCGTCAGTAGTGGCGGGTGTCCGATCGCCAACCCCACACCGGGCCGGACGGGGCGAGAACCCGTGCCGGCCCGGTCCGGTTGTAGCGGACGGGGGACGTATTCCGCCCCCGGCCTGAACGGCCGAAGCTCCCGACGCAGGAAACGCGACGTGCTTCTTGATTCCTGACGGTTCCCGGGCGACGATTGGATAGCGGGCGCGGAACTGGCCGTGCCCGCCCCCGTTCGGCCGGATCGGTACTCCTTCGGAGGCGACCCCCACGAGCAACAGGCACCTCACACCTGTTCCCCGGCGGCTCCCGCCTTCGGAGGCAAGACCCCTGCCTTGAAGGAGGCCACTTGAACGCCGCCACCGCCACGCTGACCGCGTCCCCCGCGGTGTCCGACCCCATCACCCTTCCCCCCGCGCTGTCGCGCGCCTGCCTCGCCGCCCGCACCGCCGCCGACAACAAGGGCGGGGACGTGCTCGTCCTGGACATGCGC
>DASPHQ010000072.1:0-3696 GCA_035629595.1 Urbifossiella sp.
TGGAGGAGGAGCGGATTGCGGACATCGAGACGGTCCTCCGCGACTTCAAGGCCAAGACCCTCCAGGAAGCGATCTACCTGGAGGTGCAGCGGAGCGTCGAGTTCCGGTTCATCAGGGAGCAGACATGACGACCCGAGAGGAGATCGAGGCCGAGATCCGCCAGGTTCTGGCGACGGAAACCCGCGCGGTGGAACTGAGCCACGCCCTGTTCGAGCAGGGCACCGGGCTGTTCTCGCGACTCGCCGCGACCGAGGAGGAGCGGCGGGTGGTGTCCGAATCGCCGTTATTCACCGAAGCCCAACGCCGGTTCACGGACCTCATGTACGCGGAAGCGGTGGCGACTCCGCGGCGTATTCGAGCGGAACCCCGGCAAGCGAACGGCGGAGCGCCGTCCGACCCACTCACCCCATCGAAAACGGCCTGATCGCCCACGGAGACTCGATGCGCTGCACCATCACCGCCGCGCTGGCGCTTGTCGTTTTCGCCCCCGTCGCCGCCGCGGGCGACGGCGACAACCCCTTCGTCACGCACGGCAAGCTCCGCGTCGCCAAGGCCGGCACGCACCTCGAGCACGCCGACGGTACGCCGTTCTTCTTCCTCGCCGACACCTGCTGGACCGGCCCCGCCCTCAGCACTGCCGCCGACTGGGATACGTACCTGAAGGACCGCAAGTCGAAGGGCTTTACCGCCGTCCAGTTCAACTGCGTCTCCCCGTGGCGGACCGCCCCCACCGACCTCGCCGGCCGCACGGCGTACACGTTCGCCGACGGCACACTCGTCCCCAATCCCCTCTTCTTCAACCAGCTCGACGCACGGCTGAAGGCGGTCAACAACCACGGGATGCTCGCCGTGCCGGTGCTGGTGTGGGCGCACAAGAAGGGCGACGCCGGCTTCGACCTCACCGAACCGCAAATCGTCGAGCTCGTGAAGTACGAGGTGGACCGGTACAAGGACGCGCACTGCCTGTTCGTGCTGGCCGGCGACGCCCGCTACAACCCGGCCGAGACCGAGAAGTGGAAGAAGGTCGGGCGGGCCGTCTTCGGCGACCGACCGGGGTCGCTCGTCACCACGCACCCGACCGGCATGAACTGGCCGTGGGCCGCCTGGGCCGACGAGAAGTGGCTGACCGTGCTCGGCTACCAGAGCGGCCACGGCGACGACGCCAACACCGCGAAGTGGATTCACTCCGGCCCCGTGGCCGCGTACGCGAAGAAGCAGGACCCGACGCGCCCGGTCGTTCGGCCGGACGTCGTGGTGCGGCCGATCATCAATTTGGAGCCGCCGTACGAGGACCACTTCGGCTACCAGAGCCGCCGGCCGCACACGGCGTACAGCGTCCGCCGGGCGGTGTACTGGAGCCTCCTGAGCGCCCCGGTGGCTGGCGTCACGTACGGCGGGCACGGCGTGTGGAGCTGGCACGCGAAGGCCGGCGAGGAACCGACCGACCACAAGGGGACCGGGCCGGCGAAGGCGTGGAACGACGCGCTGTCGCTGCCGGGGGCGGCGCAGATGGGGCACGTGCGGAAGCTGTTCGAGTCGGTGCCGTGGACGCAGCTCGAACCCGCCCCGGAGCTGGTGAAGCAGGACGCGACGGGCGACCCGTTCACGTTCGTGAGCTGCGCGACGACGCCGGACCGGAAGGTGACGGTGCTGTACTTCCCGGCCGGGACGAAGGGGCTGGTGACGGCGCCGGTCGTCACGGGGACGCAGCTGACGTGGTTCGACCCGCGCACCGGTCGGAGTCAGGTGTCCGAGCAGACCACGCCGCCGGACGCCGAGGACTGGGCGCTGGTGGTGCGGCGGCGCTGACGCTCGGTCGCGTTCGGTGTTGAGTGATAGGAGCTGAAAGCCCACCCGCCGCGGCGGGTGGGCTTCGCCCGTCCAACCACTTCCGCGAAACACCAAACACCCACGCCGGCCCTCTGGACTTCTCCCCTTCCCCCGTAAACAATCGGGTGTCCCGCCGTCGTCCGCCCGGAGGACCCCCGATGCCGCCGCCCCCGAGCCGGTTCGCCCCCGGCGACCGCGTCCTCGCCCCGTGGGAGCCGCAGTGGCTCTACCCGGCCACCGTCACCGACACCGACGAGTATGAGGAACTCGCGGCCGTCGAGTTCGACGACGGGGACGCCGGCCGGGCGTCGTTCCTGCTGCTGCGGCCGATCGCGCTGAACCCCGGCGAGTTCGTCGCCGCCCGCCGCGACCGCGGGGTGAAGCGGTACGTCCCGGCCACCGTGCTCGGGGTCGAGGGCGAGATGGTGCGCGTCGAGTACGAGGACGGCCGGAAGGACAAGATGGAGGTGGAGTACCTGCGGGTGCCGGTGGCCGGGCCGCTGGCCGTCGGGTCGCGGGTGTTCGCCCTGAAGGACCGCGACTGGCTCTACCCGGCGACGGTCGGCGGCATCGTCGGCATGGTGGCCGACGTGGAGTACGAGGACGGCACCGCCGCGGAGGTGCTGGTGCCGGACCTGCGGCCGCTGGTGCTGGTGCCGGGGCAGCTGGCGTGGGCGCGGCGCGAGCGGCTGAGCGAGAAGTACGTGCGGGCCGCGGTCGTGCGCGTCGCCGGCGAGAAGGTGACCGTCGAGTACGACGACGGCGAGGAGGCGGAGTTGCCGGTCGCGCGCGTCCGCCTGCCGGCGGCGGAGGCGTGACAGTACACTGTCATTCTCCACACCCCGCGAGCGCGCACCCATGAACCACTTCCGCCCGTCGCTGACCCCGCTGGAGCCGCGCGAGAACCCCGCCACGCTGTACGCCGCGTCCGGCGCCATCGCCGGCGGGCTGCCGCTGGTCGAGGTCTTGAACCCGAACGGCACCCTCCTCAGCACGTTCCAGGCGTTCGAGTCGTCCTTCACCGGCGGCGTCCGGGCCGACACCGGCGAGCTCGACGGCGACCCGACCACGGTCGAGGTGGCGGTCGCGCCCGGGCCGGGCGGCGGGCCGCGGGTGCAGGTCTACGCCGTCCGCATCGACACCGGCGCCACCGCCAGGCTCGGCGACTTCCTCGCCTACGAGGAGACGTTCCGCGACGGCGTCCGCGTCGCCGTCGGCGACATCGACGGCGACGCGGACGGGCTCGACCAGATCATCGTGGGAACGGACGCGGGCGGCGGTCCGCGAGTGCGGGCGTTCCGGTTCGAGGGGCTGACGCCGGCGCCGCTCACGACCGTGCTCGGCAACATCCTCGCGTTCGAGGAGTCGTTCCGCGGCGGGGTGCGGGTGGCGGCCGGCGACCTGGACGGCTTCGCCGCCAACGGCGACGAGTTGGTGGTCGCGGCCGGCCCCGGCGGCGGGCCGCGGGTGCGCGTATTCCGCGCCGACGGCGTGGTCCTCCGCGACTTCTTCGCGTTCGCCCCCGACCGAAACACCGGCGGCGTGAACCTCCGCTTCGACGTGGTGACAGGCAGGCTCCTGTACGACCTCGCGGCCGACGACTACTCGCAGCGGAGCGACCGGCTGAACGCCCCGATCCGCGCCGCATCGCCCGCGAGCGGGTTCAACGTCACGGGGACGACCGGCTTCACGCTCGGCGCGACGACCGACCCGACGAGCGGGTCGATCGGGCCGGGCGGTGCGGCCCCGACGGGCACGACGGGGACGACGAGTAGCGGCAACACGCTGACGTTGTGAGCCCGGCCGTCACACGATGCCGCCGTAGCCGACGTCGGCGATGTAGTTCTCGTACCGCATGTACTGCTT
>DASPHQ010000073.1:0-4375 GCA_035629595.1 Urbifossiella sp.
GCCGGCGGTCGCGCGGGCGGCCGACTCGAAGTAGCTCCCCTTACCCTCGCCGCGGGCCTGCTCGGGCGTCAGCGTGGCGAACAGGTGCATCACCCGCGCGACCACCCCGGTCCACCCGGTCTGGTGGCTCGCCCCGAGGCCGGCGCCGTCGTCGCCGTGGAAGTACTCGTAGAAGAGGATCAGGTCGCGCCAGTGCGGGTCGGTCTGGAACACGTCCGCCCCGCCGTACACCGGCCGCCGCCCGTCCGCGCCGCGGAGGAACGTCGCCGCCAGCCGCCGGCCCAGCTCCTTCGCCACCTCGAACAAGGTCATCACCCGGCCGGAGCCGGTCGGGCACTCGATCGTGAAGGCGTCACCGTAGAAGGCGTAGTACTGGAGCAGCGCCCGGATGATGAGGGCGTTCACCGGCACCCACACCGGCCCGCGCCAGTTCGAGTTCCCGCCGAACATCCCGGTGTCGGACTCGGCCGGGAGGTAGCCGACGCGGTAGTCCCGCCCGCCGGCGTGCATCACGAACGGGTCGGCCTCGTGCGCCTTCGACAGCGACCGCACGCCGTACGGCCCCAGGAACTCGGCCTCGTCCAGCATCCGCGCCAGCACCCGGCGGAGCTTCGTCTCGTCGAGTACGGACGCGAGCCGCCGGCCGGTCGGGCCGACGGCCCGGGGGTCGTGGATGGACGCGCACAGCTCCGGCCGCTGCGCCAGGAACCGCATCACCCGCTCGCCGAGCTCGGGGTACGCGACCATCAGCTTGCCGTCGTAGGTGGTGGCGGCACACAGCGGCAGCAGCCCGACCATCGACCGCACCCGCAGCCGCTCGGCCCGGCCGTCCGGGTGCCGCAGCACGTCGTAGAAGAAGCCGTCCTCGTCGTCCCACATCCCGGTGTCGCCGCCGACGTGCGTCATGGACGACGCGATCCACAGGAAGTGCTGGAAGAACTTCAGCGCCATGTCGGCGTAGTCCGGGTCGGTGTGCGCCAGCTCGGCCGCGATCTGGAGCATGTTCTGGCAGAACAGCGCCATCCACGCGGTGCCGTCGGCCTGCTCCAGGTAGCCGCCGGTCGGCAGCGGCGAGCTGCGGTCGAACACGCCGATGTTGTCGAGCCCGAGGAACCCGCCCTCGAACACGTTCCGCCCGGTGCGGTCCTTGCGGTTCACCCACCACGTGAAGTTCAGCAGCAGCTTCTGGAACGACGCCTTCAGCCACTCGCGGTCGCCCTTGCCGGTGCGGCCCTTCTCCAGCGTGTACGTGAAGATCGTGGCCCAGGCGTGGACCGGCGGGTTCACGTCGCCGAAGTTCCACTCGTAGGCCGGCATCTGCCCGTTTGGGTGGAGGTAGTGGTCGCGCAGCATGAGGCCGAGCTGTTCCTTGCCGAAGTCGGGGTCCACGAGGGTGAGCGCGAGGACGTGGAAGGCCAGGTCCCACGCGGCGTACCACGGGTACTCCCACTTGTCCGGCATCGAGATGACGTCGCCGTTGTACATGTGGTGCCACTGGTCGTTCCGCGGCGATTGCTTCCGCGCCGCCTTGAACGGGTCGCTGCCGCGCTCCTCCAGCCACCGGTCCACGTCGTAGTGGTAGTACTGCTTCCCCCACATCATCCCGGCGAGCGCCTGCCGCATCACGTTCGCCCCGTCCGGCCCCACGGCCGCGGGGATGACCGTCGCAAAAAACTCGTCCGCCTCCGTCCGCCGGGCGGTCATCACCGCCTCGAACGCCGCCCCGAACGGCGCGGGTTTGTCGGCCAGCCGCAGCCGCACGACCCGACTCCCGCCGGCGGGCACGGTCAGTCGGTAGTGGGCGGCGACCTTCGTCCCCACGCCCTCGGGGTTGACGGCGCCGGCCCGGCCGTTGACGACGTGCTCGTTAATGCCGTCCTTCACGAACGGGGTGCGGTTCGGGACGCCGAACACGCGCTGGGTGTTCGTCTCGTTCTCGGTGAACAACAGCGGCACGTCGGCGTCGCAGGTGAGGAACCGCTCGCCGAGCTTCGGGTGGGTGGCGCGGACCGCCGGGCCGGGCACCTGCCGCAGTTTCGGCCGCGCGGCGCCGTCGGCCCACGACCACTCGTTGCGGAACCACAGGGTCGGGAGGACGTGCAACTCGGCCGCCTCGGGGCCGCGGTTGTGGACGGTCACGCACACGAGCAGGTCGTCCGGCGCCGCCTTGGCGTACTCCACGAACACGTCGAAGTAGCGACCCCCGTCGAAGGCGCCGGTGTCGAGGAGCTCGTACTCGTAGTCGGTGCGGGGGAGGGCGGCGCTGGTGTCGACGAGGTCGGCGTAGGGGAACGCCGCCTGGGGGTACTTGTAGAGGTACTTCATGTACGAGTGCGTCGGCGTGCTGTCGAGGTAGAAGTAGTACTCCTTCACGTCCTCGCCGTGGTTCCCCTCCGCGTTGGTGAGGCCGAACAGCCGCTCCTTCAGGATCGGGTCAGCGCCGTTCCACAGGGCGAGCGCGAGGCACAGCCGCTGCCGGTCGTCGGAGACGCCGGCGATGCCGTCCTCGCCCCACCGGTAGGCGCGCGACCGGGCCTGATCGTGGGTGAAGTAGCCCCACGCGTCGCCGCCCTCGCTGTAGTCCTCGCGCACCGTCCCCCACTGCCGCTCGCTGAGGTACGGCCCCCAGCGGCGCCACGGGACGCCCTTGTCGCGGGCCTCGTCGAGTCGGACGTGTTCGGCGGTCATGCGGGCACGGTTCCGTGTGGTTACTGCTTCGGCGACGTGGTGGCGGCCTTCGCGGCGAGGCCGAGCATGACCATCGCCCAGCCGGCGAAGGCGAGGTCGATGCCGGCGAAGGTGCCGATCACCCACAGGCTCGCCTCGGGCCAGTCGCGCCAGATCGCCACGCCGAGGACGAGGCTGATGAGCCCGCTGGCGAAGGTCCACCCGCGGCCGTGGTAGCGGTGCGTCACGGCGAACAACAGCCGGGCCGCGCCGCCGACGAGCAGCGCGACCGCGAGCACGAGCGTCAGCACGGCCGCGGCGCGGAGCGGGTGTTCGGTCATGATGCCACCGACCAGGATGTGCAGCACGCCGACCAAGGCCGAGACGAAGAACCCGCGCCACGTCCGGGCGACGAACGCGCCGATGACCTGGACGGTGCCGGCGGCGAGGAGCAGGGCGCCGATGACGATCACGGTGGTGAGCGTCGCCAGGAAGCTGTACGCGACGGCCCCGATCCCGATGGCCGTGACGGCGGCGCCGGCCGCCACCAGCCAGCCCCAGTTCCGGCCGAGCCGGTGAAGCTCCTCGGCGAGCAGGCCGTCGGTCGGCGGTAGCGTGTTGGTGTCGGTCATATATGGTCTCCGCGCTGGGGGTTGTGCGATCGAGCCGTTAGGCCGGGGCGCCAGCCCCGTCGGGCGTCGGCGCCCCGACGGGGCTGGCGCCCCGGCCTAACACCGCGGACATCAGCCGACGTAGGCGCCGCCGAGGAAGCTCGACTCGAACACGAGGTAGCGCTGGTACGGCAGCGGCGTGCCGGACGGCGACAGCGCCGAGCCCAGGTACGTGCTCACCACCGACTGCGCCCCCGCCCCGGCTCCCGCAATAATGTCGTCGCGGCTGTCGCCGTCGATGTCCTTCGACGCCACCGGCACGCCGCCGCGGTTGCTCGTGTCGCCGGCGAAGAAGTTGCACACCACCGTCTGCTTGCCCGCCTCCTGCGTCAGCCCGAAGCCCGACAGGCCGTACACCCGCGGGCCGCCGCCGGGGCCGCCGCCGCCGATCAGGTCGCCGAACCCGTCGCCGTTCACGTCCCCGACCGCCACGTACGCGCCGTTGCGCAGCTCCTGCTCGAACAGGAAGAAGTCGTTGATCAGCTTCGTCGGCGTCAGCCCGGGGCGGAGCGTCTTGCCGTCGTAGACCGCCACGCGCGGCCCGCCGCCGAACCCGGCCGAGACAACCAGGTCCGGGTTGCCGTCGCCGTTCAGGTCGCCGACGGCCGTGCGGGCGCCGCCGCGGAAGTTCGGGTCGTCGATGCCGAGGAAGTCGGCGAGCGTCGTGCGGTCCTTGCCGCTGACGACGCGCACCCGCGGGCCGCCGCCCTCGTCCGGCGTCACCACCAGGTCGGGGAAGCCGTCCTGGTTAATGTCGCCGACCGACAGGAACACGCCGCCGGTGAACGTCGACTCGAACGCGAGCCCGCTGGCAATCACCGACGAGTCGGGGCTGACCGGGAAGTTCGCCCCGCTGTACACCTTGATCTCGGTCGGCATCCCCGGGCCGGGCCCGACGATGATGTCGTCCACGCCGTCGCGGTTGATGTCCGCGGTGACGGCCCGCACGCCGCCGGTGAACGCGGGGCCGGTGCCGAAGGACTGGTACGGCGAGAACACCGCCAGTTGCGTGAACGTGGACGCGGCGTTGACGGTGA
>DASPHQ010000074.1:0-3088 GCA_035629595.1 Urbifossiella sp.
CCGGTTCCATTCGGCCTTCCCGGCCCGCGGCGGGGCGGAGGTCTGGCTGGTGATGACCGCCAAGAAGTTCGAGATCGAGTGCTACGACGTGGCGACGCGCAAGCTCGTCCGCACGCTCCGCCCCGAGCCGGCGGACCCGGCCCGCCCGTTCGCCTCGGCCGGCCTCTACACGACCGCGTCGCCGGACGGCACGGCGTTCACCTCGAACACCGACAAGCAGCGGTTCTACGACGGCACGACGGGGAAGTCCCTGACCGGGCTGCCGCCGAACGTCTCCGGCATGGAGGGCGGGCTGGTGCTGCTCGGGTCGCGCTACCTGGGGCGGAGCCTCGGCCCGTCGGACGACGCGAAGGTGTTGTCGCGGGTGGTGGTGGTGTGCGACTGGCGGGCCGGCCGGCCGCTGGCGGTGCTGACCGGCATCACCCCCGGCGGGGGCGAGGTGCTGGCGGCCTTCTCGCCCGACGGGCGGACAGTCGTCGCCGCCGTCCGCGACGGGACCGAGGCCTACGTGTACGACGTGAGTTCGACCGCGGAGTGACCGCCGCTCGCGGCGGTGCCGCGCTACTCCCGCACCACCCGGCAGTTGGTGAAGGTGAGTGTCGGGCTGCGCATCGGGCCGTCGGCCGGGCCGGGCGACAGGCCGGCGCACGTCCCCTCGATCACGACCGTCTCGCCGGGCACGACCTGGCCGTCGACGAGCCGGAAGATGACGTTCGGCACCATCTCGCGCGGCGCGCCGGCGCCGAGGTCGGCGGACGTGCCGGCCCAGTTCTCGCCGACCGTCTTGACCCGCACCTGCACTTGGAACTGCCGGTTCGTGTAGTGGACGTTCGCGTTGTCGCGGTCGTTCTTGTAGGCGTTGGTGAACTGCGCCAGCGGGATGACCGGCGGCTGCCCCCCGGGGCCGACCATGCCGCCGGGGCCGACCTCCGGCACCGCCATCACCGGCGGCCGGGCCTGCACCTCGGCCCGCATCATGTCGGCCCGCTGAACCTCGTGCCGCACCGCGGCCTCGCGGCGGTTGAACGAGAAGAACCCGAGCCCGCCGACGAGCAGCAGGGCGAGCGCGCCGCCGGCGACGGCGACCCACACCCACCCGGGCACGCCGCCGCCGCCGGACGCGGCCGCGCGGCGGGGGGTGTCGTCGTCGTCGTCGGTCAGGTAGGCGTCGCGGCGGGGCATGGGAGTGCTCCGGGGAAGCGGGGCGGGGGTGGATGGGAATCGAACCCACCACGGGCGTTGTTCACACCCGTCACCGGTTTTGAAGACCGGGGCCGGCACCAGCCGAGCAAACACCCCCGAATCGGTCCGAAGCATTGTAAGGCCGTCGGAAACCCGGTAAAGACGGGCTCCCAACAACCACGTGGGCAACTAGGTTTGTGAGTGGAGAGCCCGCTCGAGGAACTCGTCGTAGGACTTCTCGATGTCACCGGTGGTGACCGCACAGGCAAGGGTGTCGATCCCGTCGCGCCAGAAGAAGCCGAGGATGAGAGCTTCGAGGAGGTTCGTCTTGCCGTACCCGCTCTTGGCACCGATCAGGCTCCGAGGTACTTTTTACCTCTGTGCCAGGCCAAATAGGTCGGGTCAGGCCAGAGTTGCTCGTCGTCGGGCAACATCAGGCGTTGGCCTGCGTAGCTGGTGAGCGGAGTGCCGCCGGCGTATTCTTCCGTGAACTGGGAGGATGCGACAAGAACGGTCAGGTTCTCCGCGATGGACCACAACCCTTGGTCGAACATCCAGTGAGAGTTCTTCGACAGGGCCAAGCCGTTTCGGGGATCGTTGTTGCGGCTGTCGGCGAACTGGTGGATGTGAGCAGCATCTACCATCGACCCACGGGTGATTGTGGTCAGTCGGTGCCGGCTCAATGCGCAGGTGTAACGGTACGCAGCGACCACGACCAGTCGGAACTTAACGTCTCGCCCGCGCTGGATGGCGGCCTCGCGCTCTGTCGTTGCTATTGCCGCTCCGGTCGTCACAAGTTCGCTTTCCGGGATGCCCAGTGTTGCCGCGAGGGCAATTAGTTCACTCGGGAGGAAGTAGCTGGCGACGAGAACACGCCGGGCCATCTGACAGAAACCCTTGTTGCCGAATAGGCAAGCAATCATGTCGGGCAGTCGAGCAAAGCGAGTCAACTTGCGGTCGAGTGACGGCTGAAGGTTGGCGTCGAGCGGCTCCCAAATCCGATCGCCCGAGAGATGATGGAAAGGCATCCTGATGTCGGGTGCGGCCTTGCGGCGATGGGCAACGATCCGCCAGTAGGTTAGGAACTGGTAGGTCAGTTCCGCCGACAACGGGATCGTCGGTAGTGTCAAACGACCCGCGTCGAGCAGGTCTAGGACTGCGAGCAGGAGAAGCGGCTTGTGCGGCGCGGGATCACCGCGGGCGCGGTCAACTTTGAGCTTAGCGAGTCGGTGGAGTACCTCAGTTGAGTCATCCACGGTCACCCCCGTTGCGAAGCACCATTGCCTGGGCTACCTTCTACGGCTCGGACGGGGGCGAAGGGTAGACCCAGCGAAAGCGGATGACAAGCGAGCGGGTCGCGACGCAAAGCCCAGCGTTTACGCGCCTTCCGTATCAGGTAACGCTGGTTTTGAAGAAGGGGGCCGGCACCAGCCGGGCAAACACCCCCGGACCCCGGGTGTCCCCGTTATCGTACCGCGCGGATCACCCGGTCGGCGAACCGCTCCATCTCTTCCAGCTGCGGACTGCACTGGAGCAGCAGCAGGTTCACGCCCGCGGCTTCAAACGCCGCCACCCGGTCGGCCACCTGAGCCGGCGTGCCGATCAGGCCGGCGCGGAGGCCGCGGTTGCTCACCGAATAGTCCTCCAGCGACACCCGCTGTTCGAGCTGCGTGCCGGCCAGCCACTGCTGGTAGTTGTGGTAACCCGCGGCGCTCTGCTTCACGTCGGTGATGCGCGCCAGTTCCGCCCGCGCCTCCGCTTCCGTCTCGCGGACGATGCTGTACCCGGCGACGCCGTACTGCATCGGCGGCAGGCCGAGCCGGTCGCGGCGGGCGGCCATGTCGTCCACCTTCGCCTTGATGCGCTCGGGCGGGTCGCCGTGCATCACGTAGGCGTCGCAGGTGCG
>DASPHQ010000075.1:0-3572 GCA_035629595.1 Urbifossiella sp.
GGCGAGGAGGCGGTCGAACGCGGCCGGGGTGATCCCGGTGAGTCGGCGGAAGGCGTCGGCCGACTTGCGGAGGCGGTCGGTGTGGGTCATCCCCACACCCTATGAGCTCAACCGGTTAATGTGCAGCGACTCTATTGAGTCAACTGGAGGAATCTATATTAGAACGACGCCGCCGGGCCGGGCGCGACGCGACTCCTTGCCCTGCCGGAAGTTGCGTCCGACCGCGGCGGATCTACCCGATCCGGTATCACACCTTGCGCAGGGTAATGGTCAGCGATTGGCCGTCCACCTTGCGCGGCTCCGCCGGCGTGAACGCGCCCGCCGGCGGGGCGTCGCTCCAGCGCGTCGCCTGCACCTCGCCGGCGATGGTGTCGCGGTGCGCCGCGATGGCGGCCCGCAGCGGCTCGGCGTCGGTGCCGAGGTGCAGTTCGATCCGGTCGGCCACGTCGAGGCCGGCGTCCTTGCGGGCGTCCTGCACGAGCCGCACCACGTCGCGCGCCAGCCCCTCGGCCTTCAGCTCGGGCGTCAGCCGGGCGTCGATCATCACCTGCGTGCCGCGGTCCACGACGCCGAACCAGCCGTCCGGGGCAAGGTAGCCGATGGTCACGTCGGCGCGCTCCAGTGCCACCCCGGCGAGCGCGAACGTACCGGCTTGAAGCGCCGCGTCCACGGCGGCGCCGTCGAGCGCGTCGAGGGCGGCTTCCGCCTCCTTGAGCTTCGGGCCGAGCTTGGCCGCGGCCGTCTTTTTGTTCAGCTTCGCGGCCGCCTTCAGCATCGGCCCCGCGGCCGCGTGCAGCGTCACGCGCTTCACGTTCAGCTCGTCGGTGATGAGCCCGGGGAAGCGCTCGACGGCGCGGCGGTCGGCGTCCGAGCCAGGCGCGACGCGCAGCTCGGCGAGCGGCTGGCGCACCTTCTGCTTCGCGGCGTTCCGCGCCGCGCCGCCGAGCGAGACGATCCGCAGCACCGCGTCCATGTCCTGTGACAACGTGGTGTCAATCAGCGACTCGTCGGGGGTCGGGTACTCACACAGGTGGACACTCTCCTCGACTCCGTCCGCCTTTCCCACTCCCCCGCGTAGGTTCTGCCACATCACTTCCGTGACGAACGGGGCGACCGGCGCGCACAACCGGCACAGGTCGATCAGGACGGCGTAGAGGGTCTGGTACGCGGCGAGCTTGTCCCGTCTCCCGGCGTCGTCGAGGTTCGTGTCGTTACTCCAGAAGCGATCTCGGGTCCGCCGGATGTACCAGTTGCTCAACTTCGCATCCACGAACTCCTCGGCAGCGAGGCAGAACGCCATCACGTCGAACCGCTTGAACGCGGCGTGGGCCGTGCGAGTCAGGAGTTGAAGGTCTGAGAGAATCCAGCGGTCGATGTCGGGCACGGGAGAAACCGCTTCGGCGTACACGTCAAAGCCGTCGAGGGCGGCGTAGTTGGCGAAGAAGGCGTAGCAGTTCCACAGCTTCAGCACGAACTTCGCCCGCACCTCGTCGGCCGGGCCGGGGCCGAAGTTCAGGTTCGACGCCGGGTTCGACCGGCAGTACAGCCACCGCATCACGTCCGCGCCGATCGCCTTGAACGGCAGCGGCTTCCCCTTCGGGTCGCTGATCTCGCCGCCGTCGTCCGCGGCCGCGATGAACTCGATCGAGTTGCCGCTGCTCTTACTCATGGCGTTGCCGAACTGGTCCTTCACCAGCCCGTGCCCGAGCAGGGTCTTGAACGGCGCCTCCTTGCCGTCGCTCATCATCGTGGACATCGCCAGCAGGGCGTAGAACCAGTTGCGGAACTGGCCGGGGAAGCTCTCGGTGATGAAGTCGGCCGGGCGCCAGTCGGCCGGCAGTGTGCTGTACGCCACGATGCCGGCGTCGAGCCACGGGTTGCCCACGTCCGGGATGCGCGACATCAGGCGCCCGGTACGCGGGTTCTTGATCTTCACGCGGTCGATCCACGGCCGGTGCGGCGTGTGGCCGGCGAAGTCGTCCCACCCCTCGACGGCGCGGGCCTGCAACTCCTCGCGGCTGCCGATCACCTCGAAGTCGGTGGGGTCGTCGTCGTCCACCCAGATCGGCAGCGCGAGCCCCCAGTAGCGCTTCTTCGAGATCATCCAGTCGCCCATGTTCCGCAGCCAGTCGCGCTCCCGGGCGCGGCCGTTGATGCTCTCCGGCAGGAACGTCACCTGATCCGCCACCTTCATGATGTCGCCGCGGAACCCCTCCTCGGTCTGCTTCGGCCCCATGCCGATGAACCACTCGTCGACGAGGCGGTACAGCAGCTCCGTCTTGCAGCGCCAGCAGTGCGGGTAGCGGTGGACGTAGCGCTCCGTGGCGAACAGGCGGTCGCGCGCCTTCAGCTGCTCGAACACGGCGTCGGCCGTCGCGGGGTCGGCGGCGTTCTTCCCCGTCAGCGCGCCGAAGCCCTCGACGAACACGCCGTCGTCGCCGATCGGGGCGACCGGGGGAAGCCCGTTGTCCTTGCCCCACTGGAAGTCGATCTGCCCGCAGCCGGGGGCGGTGTGGACGATGCCGGTGCCCTCGGTGTCGGTCACGTCGCCGCCGCCACTGACCACGCGGTGACACGCCATCGCCGGCTTCGGCGGGCACCAGCCGCGCTGCTCGACGATCTTCGCCACCTCGGCCGGGAAGCCGAACGGGTGCTGCTGCGCCGGCAGGTCGTCGAACGGGCCGTCGTATTCGAGCCCGATCAGGTCGGCGCCCTTCACCTCGCCGACGACCTCATAACCGTCCTTGCCGGCCTTCGCCTTGAAGTGCTGCTCGATGCTGTTGAGGTGCGGCACGCCCTCCAGCCACGGGCGCTTCCCCTTCTTGCCCGTCTCTTCACCTTCCTCGTCCGCGCCGCCGGCCATGCGGTCGAGCTTGAAGGCGCCCTTCGAGACGTAATACACCTCGCCCTTCAGCTTCACCTTCAGGTACACCAACTCCGGGTTCACCGCGGCGCCGACGTTGCTCGTCAGCGTCCACGGCGTCGTCGTCCACACCAGCAGGTTCTCGCCGGGGCGGTTCTTGATCGGCAGCTTCACGAACGCGCTCTTGTGCTCGGTGAGCTTGTAGCCCTCCTTCATCTCCTGCTCGGAGATGCCGACGCCGCACCGGCCGCACCACGGCATCACGTCGTAGCCGCGATAGACCAGGCCCTTGCCGTGGCACTTCTTCAGGAACGACCAGATCGTGTAGTTGTTCCGCTCCGCCATCGTGAAGTACGACTTCCGCTCGTCCGGGCTCTTGGCCCAGTCGGCGTCGGTGCGGTCCCAGTCCATCCAGTAGCCGAGGCGGATGCTCTGCTCGGTCTGCACCCGGGCGAACGTGTTCACGCGGTCCTTGCAGGCCTGCACGAACGTGTCGATGCTCGCGTCGGTGTCGCCCGGCACGAGGCTCTCGATGTCGCGCTTGCTGCGCAGCTTCAGCTCCTTCTCGACCTCGACCTCCACCCACAGCCCCTGGCAGTCGAATCCGTTCTGATACCGGAGCTCGTGCCCGGTCATTGCGTGGAATCGCTGATAGAGATCCTTGTAGGTACGACCCCAGGCGTGGTGCACGCCCATGGGATTGTTCGCG
>DASPHQ010000076.1:0-5343 GCA_035629595.1 Urbifossiella sp.
CAGGTCGACGACGTTCTGCGCGTCCTCGGCGACCTTCGCGCCGATGCCCTCGTCCGTGGACTGGGCGACCGCGAGGAGGTGGACGCGGGGGGCGTCGTCCGGGGCGGCCGACGCGGCGGACGGGAGGGCGGAGGTCAGCCCGAGGGCGAGTACGACGCAGAGCAGGTTGCGGGTCATCGGTCCGTCTCCGGAGGGGTGATCGTCGTTCCGCCCCCTTTACGCCCGGCGCCGCCCGCTGTGACAAACCATTTTCCTGGACCCACCCCGGATTGGTTGCGTGCCCCGGCATGTCCCCCTCCGACCGGGCGGATACACTGTCGCCGGCCGGGGTCGCCCGGCGTGGTACGCCGTCATCCAACGGAGGTGTCCGATGCGCCTGGTCAACCCGCTTCGCCGACTCGGCGCGCCCGCCGCCCTGCTCGCCGGGATGTTCGCCGCCGCCCCCCACGCCGTCGTCGGTCAGCCGCCCAAGGGCGCGGGCAAGGGGACGACCGAGACCGGGCAGGTGCGGGCCGGCGCCAACGGCTTCCGGCTGGAGGCCGGCAAGATGTATTGGGTCCGGGTCGAGGCGACCGGATTCACCCCGATGGTCGCCGTCCGCCCGAGCGGGCTCAGCCAGCTCCCGACGGCGGCCGCCCCGCCCGGAATGCCCGGCAGGCCGGGCGGCGGGGTGGGCCGGGGGAACGTGTTCGAGGGGCTCATCGACCCGAAGGAGACCCGGGAGTACAAGGTCCTCGTCACCGCGAACCCGGACGGCGACGTGAGCGACCAGCCGTCGGGGTACGAGGTCACCGTCGCCCCGCTGACGGCCGTGCTGGACCGTGAGGACCGGACCGCCCCGACCGACCCGCGGTATCAGAACGGGATGGTCAACCAGGGTCCGCACAAGGAGTACGTGGTCCAGTTCAAGGCCGGGCAGACGTGCATCATCACCCTCGACGCGGCCCAGCCGGGGGCCGGGTTCGACCCGTACCTGGTCCTGGAGGGGCCGGGCGGGGACGTGGTGGGCCAGAACGACGACGGCGGGCAGGGCCACAACAGCCGGATCGTGCACCGGTCGAAGCGGGGCGGGGAGTACCGGGTGATCGCCACGGGGCTGGGGGGCGGCAGCGGGGCGTACCGGCTGCGGGTGATCGCGGCCGCGCCCGGCGACGGGGGCCGGGCGGCCCCCGCCCCGGACGCCCCGCGGGACTCGAAGTAGCGGCCGGCGGGGGGACGGGCGTCCGTCACTTCTTGCGGGCGGCGGCGGGCTCGACCTCGAGTTCCAGCACCCCCGTGCGGAGGCGGCGCAGCGCGGGCGGGATCTCCGCCTTGCCGATCGACGAGTCGCCGAACACCCGCTCGAACTCGACGGTCACGATCCCGGTCCCCACGAACAGCGGCCGCGCCCGACCCTGGCCCTCTCGCGGGCCGTCCGCCGGTCGCAGGGCGTACTCCCGCCCGGCGTCGTTGAAGTAGTGCGACTTCAGCTCGACCGCCTTCCCCGGCTCCAGCGTCACCGTCACGGCGGGGTGCTCGACGCCGAGGGACATGAGGTTGGGCTGCGGGGTGGTGGCACCGTCCGCGTCGGTCACGGTCGGCGGGTTCTCGTCCAGGTGCTGCGGGACGTACCCGAACGTCACCGCCTCCTTCCCGACGTTGCGGACGCGGACGCCGAGCGTGACCACGTCGCCGTGGCGGAAGACCTTCTTCGCCCCGCCGCGGAGGACCAGCCCCGCCTGCAGCCCGCCGACCCGCCGGCCCCAGGCTACGACTTCCTCGTCCTTCTTCTGCTTCGCCGGTGGCGGGTCGGCGGCCTTCGCGGCGGCCGGCGTCGCGCCGCCCTGCCGCGCCGCCGGGCGGCCGTTCAGGGAGGACGCGCCCGCCGCCGCGAGGCCGAGCGCCAGCACGACGACGGCCGTCGCCCGGACGGTGGTGAACAGCATGGCGTTGGTGACTCCTGTGGTAAGGGCGGCGACCGATACGGGGATCGCCGCCTGCCCCGACGCGACTCGGGTGGCGGCGTCGATCGTGGACCCCGCCGCCGCGGTCGGGGCGAGCGCCGCCAGGGCCGCGGCGGCCGGCGCGGCGCCATGCGCGGCGAGCCGCCGCGCCAGCAGCGCCCGCGCCCGGGCCAGCCGCCCGGCGACCGTCCCCTCCGGCACGCCGAGGGTGCGGGCGGCCTCCGCCCGGGTCCGCCCCTCCAGCTCGCACAGCACGAGGACGGCCCGATAAATGTCGGGGAGGCGACGCAGCTCCGCGTCGAGGAGCTGCGGGTCGAACTCGTGCCCGACCGCCGCCGCCGATTCGGGCAGGGCCGGCACCTGGACCTCGCGCGCCCGGCGGCGGGCGGCGGTCCGGCGGGCGAGTAGGGCCGTCCGGTGGGCGACGCCGTACAGCCAGTTCCCGACCGCCTCCCGCGGCTCCACCGCCGCCGCCTTGCGGACGAGGACGAGGAAGGTGGCCTGGACGGCGTCCTCGGCGTCGTGGTAGCCGAGGTGGCGGCGGCACACGCCCCACACCATCGGCCCGTGCCGGCCGACGAGGGCGGCCAGCGCGTCGGCGTCGCGCTGCTCGACGAACCGGCCGAGGAGCTCGGCGTCGGCCGGCCCCGCCCCGGCGCGCAGGGCCGCCCGGCGGAGGTGGTCGAGCGCGGCGTTCACCGGCCCGGTCGGCATGGCCCCTCCCCGGCGGCCCCGCCGCCTGTGCTGCTTATCTGCCGCACCCCCGGGAATTGATACGCGACTTCCGCTACCGCGGCGGCGGACGGTCGAGGACGACATCACTTCCGCCAGCTCGGGCACAGCCCCAGTCAGCTCGCGAAGTGCTTCACCGTCGGCCACTTCTTGAAGTCCGTGCCGAGTTCGCTCGCCAGCGTCAGGGCCGTCGCCGTCGCCAACCACGGCACCAGTAAAATCCGGGATCAGTTTCCCGGTTTCAAACCATACCTCGATAGATCGCCGGCCGTGGGCTTGTCCGGCGAGGGGAATTCAGGCGGCTCGCCCGGCCGCGCGTCCGCTTCGAGGAGACGACGGTGTCCAAGTCACCGGGTCGGGGATTCCGCTTCGGCGTCCTCATCGCGTCGTCGGCGGTGTTGGTCGGCGTGGGCGGCGGGGACGGCGCCGAGGAACCGGCGCACGGCGGGAGGACACTCACCCGGTGGCAGCAGACGCTGAACGCGCCCGACCCCTCCCTGCGGTGGCAGGCGGCCGAGGCGCTCGGGCAGATGGGCCAGCGACACCCGCGCGCGGTGGTGCGGGCGCTGAACCAGGCCGCCGGCGACGAGGACCTCGACGTCCGCCTCCAGGCGGTCGCGGCACTCGCCGTCCTCAAGCAGTTCGCGGAGCCCGCGGTCCCGGCGCTCGGCGCGGCGCTGCGGGACAAGGACTCCGACCTGCGCCGCCAGGCGGCACTCGCACTGGCCGCCGTCGGCCCCCCGGCCGAGGAAGCCGTCCCGGTTCTCGGCCAGACCCTCCGCGACCCGAACGCTAACGTGCGCCTGGCCGCGATCGCCGCGCTGCAAGCGATCGGGCCCGATTCCACCCGCGCCCTCGGCGACCTGCTCGCCGGCCTCCGGGACAAGGTTCCCAGCGTCCGCCGGGCGAGCGCCGCGGCGCTCGCGCAGATCGCCCCGCAGGCCGACCCCCGGCAGATCGAAGCGGCCGTGCCCGCAGTGGCCGCGGCGCTGCGGGACACGGACCCCGAAGTCCGCCGGCGCGCGGCCGCGGCCCTGGGCGCGATCGGGCCGCGGGCCGAAGCCGCGACCGCCGCGCTGGGCGAGTCGTCACGCACGGCCCCGGAGCCCGTCCGGCGTGAGGCGGCGCTCGCGCTGGGCCGCGTCGGGGGCAAGGCGGTGGCCGAACTGACCCGCAACCTGGAACACCCCGACTTCGCGGTGCGGTCGCAGGCCGCGGAAGGATTGCAGCTCCTCGCCGACAGGGCGAAGCCCGCGTTCGCCGCGCTCACCAGGGCTCTGAACGACACGAACGCCGTCGTGCGCGCCCGGGCGGCCGACGCCGTGCGGGCCGGCGACCCCGAGCCGAAGGACGTGCTGCCGGTGCTCAAGCGCGCGGTCGAAGGCCGGGCCGACGAGGCGGGGCGGTACTGGGCGACGACGTGGCTCGGCGAGATCGCCGGCGGCGTGGAGAAGCAGCCCGCCGCGGAGGCCGTCGCCCTGCTGACGACCGCCCTCGCGGACGGCAACGCCGGGGTGCGCCGTCAGGCGGCACTCGCGCTGGGGAACGTCGGGGCCGAGGCCGCTGTGGCCGTCAAGGGACTGCGGGACCGCGTCAACGACGAGGACGCGGCGGTCCGGCTCCAGGTGGCCGTGGCGCTGGGGAAGATCGACCCGCCGTCCGCCCGGGAGGCGATCCCGACGCTGCTCAAGGCGCTGACGCAGCGGGCGAACCGCGGCGGGCCGCCGTTCAACACGGACGTGGCGACGGCGCTCGCCGCGATCGGCGCCGTCGAGCCGCTGCTCGCGGCGCTCGAGACGAGTACGGACGAGGGCACGGTCGCGGGCGTGACGTTCGCACTGGTCCGCATGGGGCCGCGGGCCAAGGGGGCGTTCAAGCTCCTCCAGGGCGCGTTGCAGCACCGCGACGCCGGCGTGCGGCAGCGCTCGGCCGCCGCGATGCAGGCCGTGCTGCCCGACCCCAAGGAAGCCGTTCCGGTCCTCGTCGCGTCCCTCCGGCACGAGGACGACGCCATCCGCGGCTGGGCGGCGGCGTTCCTGGCGGAACTCGGTCATCGGGCCACCGGGCCGGAAGTCGGCGACGCGCTGGAGCCGCTCGCCGCCGCGCTCAAGACGGAGGCCAGCAGCGCCGTGCGCACGCATCTGGTGCAGTCGATCGGGGACATCATCCCGCGCCTGAAGGAGACACCGAAGGCGCCGCTGGATCAGGAGCTGGTCCGCGTCCTGATCGCCCGCCTGCCGGACGTGAACCTCGAAGTCCGCCGCGAGGCGACGGCGTCGCTGGGGAAGATCGGGGCCGCGTGGAACGGGCGGGGGGCGATCCGCGAGGCGGTCCCGCCGCTCCTGGAGGAATTGACAAAGGGGCGGCCGTTCCAGGCCGAGGCCGCGGCGGCGTTGGGGCACGTCGGGTTCGCCGCGCCGCTGGCGGACGCGATGAAGTCCGCCAGGAGCGAGCGGGTGCGGGCGGGAGCGGCCCGCGCCCTCGCGCTGATCGGCCCGGAGGCACTCGACCACGTGCCGGCGCTGACGGCGGCGGCCCGGGACGCGGACCCCCACGTGCGGCACGAGGCCGTTCTCGCTCTGGGCGCGATCGGCCGCCCGGCCGCGGCCGCGGTGCCAACCCTGACCGACGCCTTGACCGACACCGACCACGTAGTTCCTCCGGGTGC
>DASPHQ010000077.1:0-4414 GCA_035629595.1 Urbifossiella sp.
TACTTCTACATGGCGAAGGCGGCCGTCAAGTACCTGCCCAGGGGCGGGGCGATCGTGAACACCGGGTCGATCACCGGGCTGGAGGGGAACAAGACCTTGATCGACTACGCCAGCACCAAGGGGGCCATCCACGCGTTCACCAAGTCGCTGGCCCAGAACCTGATCGACCGCGGCATCCGGGTGAACTGCGTCGCCCCAGGGCCGATCTGGACACCGCTGCAGCCGGTGTCGAAGCCGGCGGACAAGGTGGCCGAGCACGGGGCGGGCACGCCGCTGGGGCGGCCGGGGCAGCCGGAGGAGGTGGCCCCGGCGTTCGTGTTCTTCGCGTCGGAGGCGGACAGCAGCTACATCAACGGCGAGGTCCTGACGCTCCTCGGCGGCGAGACGCGGGCCGGGTGAGGAGGTTCGCCCGAACCGGAACTCCACAGATGGCGAGCCGTCCGGCGAGCGCGGGGAGGTGCCGCCGGAGACGGACTACTGCCGGGCGAAAACCGAACAGCGCGGGCGACGGTTCGGACTCGATGCAGTACCGTCCTTCGATTAACGGCAACGGCTCAATCATGGCCCGTGCGCCAGAGCCGGAGCCGGCCGAACGACTTGCGCCATTCCGTGTACAGCATCACATCGCCCCGGTCCGTCCAGACGTACACCTGCCGACCGACCCCGTCATAGTGAATGCGTCTCCCGAACTCCCCTCCGCCGACCTCACTGAGGTCGGCAAGGACTCGTCCATCGGCCCAGTCGTACAGCCGGACGAGGGCCGGTCCGGTGCTCTCGACGAGGCAGTTGTCGGCGATCGAGTTGGAGATGCGGTCATTCTCGGCCGACCCCGGTTCGTCCGCGCCCGCTCGTAGTGTTTGTGCAGCGCCCGACTCCAGGTTCCACAGGTCCAACTTGCCGGTCCGATGGAGGGCGGCCAATCGCTTCGCATCCCGTCGGATCACCACGTCACGGAGCGTGTTCCACTCAAACCCGACCAGCCTGTGGCGGGCAGCCACGTTTTCGCGCAACGACCACACCTCCGCCCCGTCGCCGACCCGCCACATCACAGCTGGCGGGTCGTCGAAATACCTGATGTCCTCCGCCCCGGCCGGGATCAGCGAGGTGAGGTTGTCGGGGTCCAGGACATCGACGAAGTTGGTAAAGAAGTTACTCCCCCTCAACACCAGATTGGCCCCTCCCGGAAGGGGTTGGTAGAGGAAGCCGGAATCGGTACCACGTTTGGTGACGGTCGGATCCTCGACCCCGTCTGACAGCCGCCACCGTCGCACGAACCACTGGTTCCCGTCCTCCGGCTTCTCCGTCCGGGCCACACCCTCGACCGTGTAGACGGACCCCCGGCGGGCGTCGATTAACAAGCCCGACACCTGACCGCCACGAGACAGGTAGGCGAGTCGCTTGCCGGAGGTGTAATCGAACAGACCGACACTCGGTTGGTTCTGCTCGTTGAGGGAGGAGATGGCTATCCGCGGAGGGTTCTTCGAGACTGCGGGCGTTCGGGTGTTGAAGTGGCGGGCGCCCTGCACGACCCCGAGTTCCTTCCGCCCGGCGAGCGACCACACGCGGTACGTAACCGGGCCGGCGACGCCGGAGCCGGAATCGTCCCCGGCAATCACGTCGCTGTCTTCGGCAAACGCGACATGCGTCAACATCCCGCCGTCAGCGAATGGGGTGGGAGAAGTCAGACCGGTTGTGGTATCCAGGGCGACGACCTTGCGGTCCCGCGGGTCCGGGCGAAAGAGGATGTATCGCCCGCCGGGGCCGTGCTGAAAGCTTGAACCGGTCGCCACGTCGGTAAAGTCGAGTTTCGCCATCCGCGGCCGGCTCGGGTCGACGTGATCGCGCAGAGTCCACTTTCGCAGTAAGTTATGACCTTCCGTGAAAATCCCGGACGGCGAGCCGTCAATCTGTTGAAGCCCAACGTTGTCGAGTCCCGTGTCGAGCGGATGGGTCGCGATCCGTTCGCGGTCCCACACCCGCTCGGCCGTGCTCACCCCCCAAATCACCGCGTTGACGATCAGGAGACCGGCCGCGAGCCCGCCGGCCCGCGCCGCTTGGACCCACAGGCTTCGGCGGATCAGTTTCTGGACGTCATGCCGGCACAGGATCGTCGGGCTCGCATAACGGCGGATGAACAGCAATCGCCGGAGTGGGACGAGCGACCCCTTTTCGCTCAGGTAGTGAGTCAGGTATTGCTCCGCCTCCTCGATCCGCGTCACCTCCTGGCGGGTCACGTCCGCGATCGGGCCGACCAGGTAGTCGTGGGCCAGTCGGTACGGGGACTTGGAGTCAACCGGCCCGCCTCCGGCCACCCGATCCTGAACGAGCAGCTTCGCGGCCTCGAACTGGTTCAGGATTTGAGCCACCGTCCCGAGAACTACACCCGGTAGCCCGATGCAATCGCGCAACTGGGCGGCCGTCTGTGGGTCTGCCTTGACCTTGTCCGTGAACTTGCACATCGCCCGCAGCAGTTTGCGCCCGGCCTGCGGGTGCGGGCAGGCGTCCACCGTGACCTGGATGAACCGCGACAGGATGCCCCGGGCTCCCCCGGCTACGCGGTAGTCGGTCAGCGCCAGGGAGCCGCGCAGGGCGTTGCAGACGATCTGGAGTTCGATGGGCCGCACGAGCCCGTCATCGGCCTTGATCAGGTCGTCCGCGACGGTCCGCGGGAAATCGTCGTCCAGCTTCACCCTCTTGTCTCGCCCGGCGCACTCTCGAATCACCTCGGCCGCCTCGGACGGGGTGAAGTACTCGAGTTTGAACAGGGTCTTCTGTGGGACCAGGGGGGGAAACTTCTCGGACAGGCTGATGACATCGAGGCCGTAGTCCCACCGGATCCCCAGAACGATGCGAATCCCCTCCCCGATCAGTTGCTCGAACGCACTGCCGACGGCTTTCCGAACATCGGTCGCCTTCACGTCCGCGAAGAACTCTTCGATCTGGTCGATCACGAGAACGGCCTTGTCCCCACCGCCGGTAACCTGACGCCGGACTCCGTCGATGAGCGCCCGGCCACGCGCGCCCGGCGTTGCCCCGGCCGCGGGCGATCCCGACCACAACTGCCGCGGGCTGCGGATCAGGACGACCTTGTAGCCCGACTCCTCAAGGACGCCTTGCACCCCGGCATCGAGGAACGACGTCTTCCCACACCCGAGATCCCCGGTGACCACGCCGAACGTGAAAGTCGGGTCGGTGATCGCGTCTACCACCGCGCGGATTTCTTCTCGTCGTTGCTGCCCCGGCAAGTGGTCCCCGCTTCGGTAGGGGTTCGGACCCACGAAGACTGCCGGCCTGTACGGTTCGGGACCGCCCGGAGGCTCCCGTCGCTGCCGCTGCAGCGCCCGCCTCCCGAGGAATACGGCCAACCCGACCAGGATTAGTGCGGCCGGGTAGGAGATGGCCTGAGCCCGCTGGTCGCCAAGAATCCCGGCGGTCACGGTGCCGACGGCGGCCGCGACAGTGCTGACGACCCCCCACCACTCCGAAAACAGCTTCTTGATACGAGTCGCTTCGGACTCCGCGGGCGGCGCGGTGGATTGGGAGGGTTCACCAGAAGCCATCGGCTTTCCCCTCGGGGGACGAGACGCGTAGCGCGAATTCGTGATACGACACTGGATGTCGGGTCTTGACTGAGCAATCCAATCGACCCTACAGGGTGACAGTATAGCGATGATTGGCCGTTGCGAACGGCTACTTCCCGTCCTTCGGGGCGTAGCCCTTCCACACCCACTCGATCGCGTGCGGCAGGAACTGCGCCTGGGCCTTGCCGTCGCAGTGGCCGGACCCCCGGCAGAACAGGTACTGGTACTCGTACCCCTTCGCCCTCAGCACCTTCGCCATCCGGTGGTTCGCCTCCACCCAGTCGTGCATGTTGTCGCGCATCACGTTCGGGTTCAGCAGGTCCTTGTCGCCGACCTGGATGAACAGGCGGATCGACTTCTTCGGCTCCTTCGGGATCAGCGTCTCGTGGAAGCCCCACGCCCCGTCCGGGTGCTTCGCGTCGAACGGCCACGCCTGGTTGACGAACGTGCCCGAGGTGGTGAGCACCCGGTGGTACAGGTCGTTGCGGAACCACGCCATGATGAGCGCGCAGGAGCCGCCGGAGCTGCACCCCATCGCCGCCCGGCCGTCCGGGTCCTTCGTCAGCTTCACGCCGCACTGCTTCTCGACGCGCGGCAGCACCTCGTCCTCGATGTACGTGGCGTAGTCGCCGTTCATGTTGTCGTACTCCTTGCCGCGCTCGTGCCCCTGCGCGTCGCCGCCGCCGTTCTGGACGGCGATGAGGATGATCGGCGGGATCCGCTTCTGGGCGATCAGGTTGTCGAAGATGTTCAGCAGTTCGGCGTTCGGCTTCCCGCCGGGGCCGTCGTGAATGATCATGAACGGCGCCTCGATGCCCTCCTTGTGCTGGGAG
>DASPHQ010000078.1:0-5308 GCA_035629595.1 Urbifossiella sp.
CGTGGCGGCCCGTCGGATACCCCCGAGGCCCGCACCGTGTACCTGAAGCTGCTCAAGCGTGTGCTGTTCGAGGCCGACAAGCGATTGCTCTGGAAGCTCGCCTACAACATGGGCTTCAAGGGGGCGCTGTCGGTCCACCGGCACAAGCTCCGGTTGCGCCAGGGACAGGTGTTCCCGCCGTTCCTCTACGTCTCGATCATCAATACCTGCAACCTCCGCTGCCAGGGGTGCTGGGTCGATGTCAGCATGAAGCAGCAGACCATCTCGCCGGACGCCTTCCACAAGCTGGTGCGCGAGGCGAAGCAGATGGGCAACGTGTTCTTCGGCATCGTCGGCGGCGAGCCGTTCATGCACCCGCACCTCCTCGACATGCTCGCCGAGCACCCGGACTGCTACTTCCAGGTGTTCACCAACGGCCACTTCCTCACGCCCGAGCGCGCCCGCCGGATGTGGCAGCTCGGCAACGTCACACCGCTGGTGTCCGTGGAAGGAACCGAGATCGTCTCCGACGAGCGCCGCGGCCGCGGGGGCGTGCTGAGCAAGACGATGACGGGCATCAAGAACGCCCTCGCCGCCGGCGTGTTTACCGGCGTCTGCACCAGCGTGTGCCGCACGAACATCGACGACCTGCTGAAGCCCGAGTGGATCGACCGGCTGATCGAGATGGGCGTGCTGTACACGTGGTTCCACGTCTACCGGCCGATGGGGCCGAACCCGAACCCGGACCTGTGCCTGACGCCCGAGCAGGGGCTGCGGGTGCGGAAGTTCGTGGTCGAGATGCGGGCCGAAAAGCCGATCGTCATCGTGGACGCGTACCACGACGGCGAGGGGAAGGCGCTGTGCCCCGCGGCGACGGGAATCAGCCACCACATCAACCCGTGGGGCGGCATCGAGCCGTGCCCGATCGTGCAGTTCAGCACGGAGTCGATCCACCCCGGGGCGGACGGCCGCAGCCTGCGGAGCAAGTTCCTCCGCTCGGCGTTCCTGGCCGACTTCCGCAAGCTCGCCGCCGACACCACCCGCGGCTGTATCGTGCTCGAACGCCCCGACCTGCTGAAGAAGCTGGTGGAGGCGCACGGTGCGACCGACGCCACGGCGCGCAAGACGGCGCTGGCGGAGCTAGACGCGATGACGGTACAGCCGTCGCAGTACAACCCGGCGGCGGAGGTGCCGGAGCGGAACCCGCTGTACCGGGTGGCGAAGCGGCTGTTCTTCAACGACTTCGGCGTCTACGCCGGCCGCGACCACAGCCGCACCGCCGCCCCCGGGGTGCTGGCGAGCCGCGGCTGAGACTCTGCGCGCATACAACACCTGTCCCCGAGGTGCCGATGCCGACCGACGCCGAGCTCGCGGCCGCCTACCGGGCCGGCGGCGTGCGTTCCCCCGGAGAGCCGATGCCCGCCGCCGCCGACCTCGCCGACGACTACCTCCGCCCCCTCGCCGAGCTCCGCGCCGCGGTCGCCGGTATGACCCGCGAGCAGCTCGTCGCGCGGCCCGTCGCCGGCCGGTGGAGCACGCTCGAGGTGCTCGCCCACCTCGCCGACTTCGAGCCGGTGTTCGTGGAGCGGATGAAGCGCGTCCTCGCCTACGACGTGCCGCCGCTCGCGGCCGCGGACGAGACCGCGTTCTCCCAGGCGCTCCGCTACCACGACCGCGACGCGGCCGAGGAGTTGGCGGTGATCGAGGCGACGCGCGCCAGCGCCGCCCGCCTGATCCGCGGGCTGACGCCCGAGCAGCTGGCCCGCACCGGCGTCCACAGCGCCCGCGGGGTGCAGACGCTGGAGCAGATCATCCGCAGTGTCACCGGGCACATCGCCCACCACCTGCCGTTCGTCCGCGAGAAGCGGGCCGCACTCGGTCTGTCGTAGACGGTATGGCCGAGTCCCCAATCAACGTCGCGGCGCACCTCGCTCGCATGGCCGCCGCCGACCCCGACCGGCCGGCGCTGCTGCTGCCGGAGCGCCGCGTCCGCGCGCACGGGTACACGCCGCACCGGGCCGTCACCTTCGCGCAACTCGCCGCCGACACCGACGCCCTCGCCCACGGGCTCGTCGCCGTAGGGGTCACGCGCGGCACCCGGGCGGCGCTGATGGTGCCGCCGTCGGCCGACTTTTTCGCCCTCACGTTCGCGCTGCTGAAGGTCGCCGCCGTGCCGGTGCTGATCGACCCCGGCATGGGCGTGAAGAACCTCGGTGTCTGTTTGGCCGAAGCGGAACCGGCCGCGTTCGTCGGCATCCCGAAGGCCCACCTCGCCCGCCGGCTGCTGCGGTGGGCGAGGAAGTCGGTCCGCGTCACGGTGAACGTCGGCCGCGGTCGCTTCTTCTGTGACACCGGGGTGTCACGGCTGCGGGCCGCTGGCGCCGGGAAGGGGCCGTACCCGCTGCCGGACGTGGCGCGGGACGAGCCGGCGGCGGTGCTGTTCACCAGCGGCAGCACGGGCATTGCGAAGGGGGCGGTGTACACGCACGGCGTCTTCGCGGCGCAGGTCGAGCTGCTGCGGGCGGTGTACGGCCTCTCACCGGGCGAGGTCGATTTCTGCACGTTCCCGCTGTTCGCGCTGTTCGGCCCGGCGCTGGGGATGACGTGCGTCGTGCCCGACATGGACTTCGCACGCCCGGCCCGCATCGACCCGCGCAAGGCCGTGGCGCAGGTGGCGCAGTTCGGCGCGACGAACCTGTTCGGCTCCCCCGCGGTGGTGCGGGCGCTCGGTAGCCACGGGGCGCGGCTGCCGAGTCTGAGGCGCGCCATCTCCGCCGGCGCCCCCGCCCGCGCCGACCAGCTCGAGCGCATCGCCCGGCTGCTGGCCCCCGGCGCGGAGGTGTTCACGCCCTACGGCGCCACCGAGGCGCTGCCGGTCGCCAACATCGGCAGCGGGGAAATCCTGACGGAGACGCGCCACCTCACCGACCGCGGGAAGGGCGTGTGTATCGGCCGGCCGGTGCCAGGTGTGACGGTCCGCATCATTCCCATCACCGACGACGCGATCCCCGAGTGGGACGACGCCCGAGTTTTGTCCCCCGGCGAGGTCGGGGAGCTGGCCGTGTGCGGGCCGGTGGTGACGGCAGGGTACTTCGGCCGGCCTGAAGCGACGCGGCTGGCCAAAATCCGCGACCCGCGGACCGGCGCCCTCTGGCACCGGATGGGCGACGTGGGATACTACGACGACACGGGACGGTTGTGGTTCTGCGGCCGGAAAAGTCACCGCGTGGTGACCCCGCACGGCACCCTGTTCACCGACATGGTGGAGCCGGTGTTCAACACCGTCAAGGGCGTGTACCGGACGGCGCTGGTCGGCGTGACGCGCGACGGCGTGACGCACCCGGTGCTGTGCGTGGAGCGTTGGACGGTGCGACACTTCCTGGCACGGTTTCCGGGACGGAAGGCCGACTTCGCGCCGCCGCGGCCGTGGGAGTGGCTGGAGGCCGAGCTGAGGACGGACGCGGCGCTGTGCGAACACACCCGGGCGGGCGTGACGTTCCTGGAGTACGCGGGGAGCTTCCCGGTGGACGTGCGGCACAACTCCAAAATCTTCCGCGAGAAGCTGGCCGCGTGGGCGGACCGCAAGCTCGGCCCGGCGTGGAGGCCGACGACATGACGCAGACCACAAACGAGCGCGTACGGGCGGTCGGTCCTCGTCGTGCGTGGTCCGCCCCCTCACCCCGCGTGCTTCGCCGCGACCCTCTCCCCCGAGGGGAGAGGGTGGGAGCCGGGCGGTCCTCATCACGGGCGGGCGTCGACCCGCGAAGGCCGGGGCGTGGTTCGGGCGTCGGCGCGTGGTTGCCCGCCCACGACGGGGGCCGGGTGCCTCCCACCCTCTCCCCTCGGGGGAGAGGGTCGCGGCGAAGCACGCGGGGTGAGGGGGCGAACCACCCACGACGGAACCCTTCAACCCCTCACGCGCCCGGAGCTGCCGCATGAAGGTGCTCGTCACCGGCGGCGGCGGCTTCCTCGGCGGCGCCGTCGTGCGCCGGCTGCGCGGCCGCGGCCACGACGTCCGCTCCCTCACCCGCAGCGCCTACCCGTGGCTCGACGAGCTCGGCGTCGAACAGAGCCTCGGCGATCTCGCCGACGCCGACGCCGTGGCGCGGGCCGTCGCCGGCACCGACGTGGTCGTTCACACCGCCGCGAAGGCCGGCGTGTGGGGCCGCCGCGCCGACTTCGTCGCCACCAACGTCACCGGTACCGCGAACGTCATCGCCGCGTGCCGCGCGGCCGGGGTGCGGCGGCTCGTCTACACCTCGACGCCGAGCGTCGTCCACGGCGGCGGCGACCTCGAAGGGGTGGACGAATCCACGCCGTACCCCAGGCACTTCGACGCCGACTACCCCGAGACGAAGGCCGCGGCCGAGAGGGCGGTGCTGGCCGCGAACGGCCCCGACCTGGCGACGGTGGCGCTGCGGCCGCACCTGATCTGGGGGCCGGGCGACCCGCACCTCATCCCGCGCGTCATCGCCCGGGCGAAGGCGGGGAAGCTGCGCCGCGTCGGCACCCGGCCGGTCCGCGTGGACGTGATCTACGTGGACAACGCCGCCGACGCCCACGTCCTCGCGGCGGAGAAGCTCGACGTCGGCGCCGCCCCGGCGGGGAAGGCGTACTTCGTGTCGAACGGCGAGCCGGTGGAGCTGTGGGAGTTCCTGGGCCGGGTGCTGTCCGCGGCGGGGGCGCCGCCGGTGACGCGGACGGTGGCGGCGTGGAAGGCCCGGCTCGCGGGGCGGGTGCTGGAGCGCGTGTACCGCTGGCTGCGGCTGCCGGGCGAGCCGGCGATGACGCGGTTCGTGGCGTCGCAGCTCGCCACGTCGCACTGGTACGACATCTCGGCGGCCCGGCGGGACCTGGGGTACGAACCGGCGGTGAGCATCGACGAGGGACTGCGGCGGCTGGCGGAGTCGTTCCGGGCAAAAGGTTAGCGCGGCCCCGCCGGCAGCGGCACCACGAACACCAGGTCCGACGCGCGCGTCGCCGTCGAGATCACGAACGGCGCCGTCCGGCCGCCGCCGTCCACGCCGTCGGGGCCAACGCTCCACACCACCGGCTGACCCGCCCGCACCCGCGTCGGCGGCGGGGCGGCCCTTCCCGGCGTCACCGCCGCCGACTCCGGCAGGACCTCGTCCTCCGCCGGCACCCGGTAGCGGAGCGCGGCGCCGGCCGGCGAGTACGGGTCGGGCGGCACGTCCGGCAGGTACGCCGGCACCAGCGCCGCCAGGTCCGGCGGGAACGCCCCGCGGTCGTGGCGGTACAGCCGACACGCCAGCGACACCGCCAGCCCGCGGCGGCACGCCCGCAGGAACCGGTCCAGCCCCGCCAGCTC
>DASPHQ010000079.1:0-5835 GCA_035629595.1 Urbifossiella sp.
CCGCCGGCCGGACGGCCGCGCTCCAGCCGATCTTCGCAACCTCTACTCGGAAGTCGGCCTGCTGCCGCGAGTCCACGGCTCCTCGCTGTTCCAACGCGGCGAAACGCAGGCCCTCATGGCGGCCACCCTCGGCGGCGGACAGGACGAACAGAAGGTGGACGGGCTCGGCGAAGAGTTCGCCAAGAAGTTCATGCTCGACTACAACTTCCCGCCGTACTCGGTCGGCGAGTGCAAGCCGATCCGCGGGCCGGGCCGCCGCGAGATCGGCCACGGCATGCTCGCCGAGCGGTCGCTCAAGGCCGTCATCCCGCCGGCCACGCGGTTCCCGTACACGATCCGCCTGGTGAGTGAGATTCTGGAGTCGAACGGCTCCAGCTCGATGGCGTCGGTGTGCGGCGGGACGCTGGCGATGATGGACGCCGGGGTGCCGATCAAGCGGCCGGTCGCCGGCATCAGCATCGGCCTGGTGATGGAGAAGGACCAGCACGTCCTCATCACCGACATCCAGGGCGACGAGGACCACTACGGCGACATGGACTTCAAGATCGCCGGCACCCAGAAGGGCGTCACCGGGATCCAGCTGGATATCAAGCTGGACGGCATCCCCGAGGACATCGTCCGCTGGGCGCTGGAGCAGGGCCGCGAGGCCCGGCTGCAGATCCTCAAGTCGATGCTCGCGGCGCTGCCGGCGCCGCGGAAGGAGATCAGCCCGTTCGCCCCGCGGATCGTGTCGCTGAAGATCAACCCCGAGCTGATCGGCAAGCTGATCGGCCCCGGCGGCAAGATGATCCGCTCGATCCAGGAGGAGACCGGCGCCAAGATCGACGTGGAGGACGACGGCACCGTCGCCATCTCCGGCCTGAACGCCGAGGGCGTGGAGGACGCCAAGCGCCGCGTCGAGGCGCTGTGCGCCGAGGTGAAGGTCGGGGCGGTGTACGACGGGAAGGTGATCTCGATCAAGGACTTCGGGGCGTTCGTCGAAATCGCCCCGGGCCGCGACGGGCTGTGCCACATCTCGGAGCTGGCCCCCGGGTTCGTCAGCCGGGTGGACGAGGTCGTGAAGATCGGCGACCGCATCCAGGTGAAGGTGATCTCGATCGACGACCAGGACCGGGTGAAGCTGTCGCGGAAGGCGCTCATGGACCCGCTACCGGAGGGCGAGGGCGGCGGCGAGCGCCCGCCGCGCGACGACCGCGGCGGTGGTGACCGTGGCGGCGACCGCGGCGGCGAGCGCCGCGGGGGTGGTGGCGGCCGCGGCCCCCGCGGCCCGCGCCGCGACTAAACGACGAAGCCCGGGGACGGCCGTCCCCGGGCTTTCCCACACCGAAAGCCCACCCGTTGCAACGGGTGGGCTTTTCGCATTCCTACGACTTCACCTGCGGAGATTGAGAGCGGCCCGGCGGGCGTGTACTGTTACCCCCAATTCCCCTTGCCGACCCGGACCGACGCCATGGCCCGCAAGTCCAAGCCCGCCGCCGACGGCCTCCTGGGCGCGTTCGCCGACGGCCTCGCCAAACACCTCGGCCTCATCGGCGCCGACGACCCGGCCGCGGCCGACGCCGCCGTCCGCTACGTCCGCACCGGCGAGCCGGCCGACCTACCGCTGACGCTCGGGAAGGCGGCGAAGGCCGGGGAGCGGCTGTTCCTCGCCGGCGTGAGTACGCAGGCCGCCTGGGACAACAATCGGCGCGTCAACGAGGCGCGGGCCAAGCTGTTCGCCCTGGGCAAAGACCTGTCCCCCGAGCTGTGGCAGCGGTTCGCTGAAGTGCTCGACGCCGCCGCGCGGGCGAGCGGCCGCAAGCTCACCCCGCCCGCCGGGTGGCCGGGGTGGCTGTACGGCCTCGTCGTCGAACTCCTCCACACCCACTACCAGGGCGGTCAGCAACCCGGCGGCGTGTGGCCGGTGGCGACCCTCGCCGCCGTCTGCGCCGAGGGCGGCGTGTCCGTCGCCGACGCCGTCCGCGTCGGGATCGAGCCGACGTTCCAGGAGTCGCTGCGCGGGACGGGGGTGTGGTACTACGGCAACACGGAGGCGCCGTTCGGCGAGTGGGCGGAGTTCCTGAACGCCCGGCCGGCGGTCGTCCGCGAGGTGCTGACGGCGCTCCCCGGGCCGAAGTGCGTTCAGGCGGTCGGCGCGCTCGGCCGCGTGGGATTCGACTTCGCCCCGGTCCTCGACATGGTCGCCGACCTCGCCACCGGGTCGTCGAAGACCGTGCGCGAGGCGCTGCTGCCATACCTGATCCGCTTCGCGGCCGCGGCCTACCCGCACGTCGAGAAGCACCTGGCGGGCGACGCCTCACGCCGCAACGAGGCGGCCGCGGTGCTGTGGCGGCTCGACGCCAAGGCCGCCGAGCCGCGGCTGCGGGCGCACCTCGAAACCGAATCGGCCGAGCGCGTGAAGCAGACGATCGAGAAGCTGCTGGCGGTCCCCGACGACGCGGCCCCGGACGCCGGCGGGTTCGACCTGCCGCCGGTGACCATCGAGCTCCGCGAGGCGATGCTGCCGGGAGCGGCGCGCGACCGGGTGCGGGCGTTCTTCGACAAGGCGCTCCAGGCCGAGACGCTGGAGTTCGAGCGGCAGCTGGCGATGTGGAACGGCCCCGAGCGGCCGAAGTGGATGACGAAGCCGACGAAGCCCGTCCCGCTGTCGACCGGCGAGCTGGAGTTGTTGTTCAGCTTCGTCGAGGGGCGGTCGGGGGCGCGGATCGACCCCGCGAAGTACGGCCGGCCGTACACCTGGAACCTGCCGGTCGGCGACGACTCGTTCGCGCCGCCCGACGTTCACCTCGTCCACGTCGTCCGCCTGGCGTACGCGCTGGGCCAGCTGAACACCGAGAACCACGGCCGCGGGGTGTGGTGGAACCAGATGGCCGACCTGGAAAACTACCGCGCCCGCTGCCCCGAGCCGTTCGGGCTGCGCGAGCTGGACGCGGTCGTGGCCCGCCTACCCAAGAGCTCGCCCGGCCGTGCCGCGGTCGGCTACCTGTCGAACAACACCACCTACCACCAGTTCTGCGACTGGGAGCCGGCCGCGGTGTGGCCGGCGTTCGTGGACCACCTCGACCTCCTCCGCGACACCCTCACCGGCGTCAACACCACCGGCCAGCGCGACTACTTCGAGCCGACGCGGCGGCGGAACGCCTTCCGCGTGCTCGGCATGTTTCCGCACCTGCCGCCGGGGTTCATCAACCTCCTGTGGGACCTGGCGCTCGGCGAGGGGAAGAGCGAACGGCCGCTGGCGCAGGCGGCGCTGCGGACCGTACCCGGCAAGACGGACAAGGTGCTGGTGGCGCTGGCCGACGGCCGGCAGGGCGTGCGTGCGGCCGCGGCCGAGTGGCTCGGCGACATCGGCGACACGGCCGCCATCGACCCGCTGAAGGCGTCCTTCCGCAAGGAGAAGCAGGAGGCGGTGAAGGGCGTGATGATGGCCGCGCTGGAGAAGCTCGGCGCCGACGTGAACGAGTTCCTCGACCGCAAGGCGCTGCTGAAGGAGGCCGAGGCCGGGCTGGCGAAGAAGCCGCCGGCCGGGATGGACTGGTTCCCGCTCGACCGCCTCCCGGCCGTGCGCTGGCAGGACACCGGCAAGGACGTGGACCCGAGGGTGGTGCGCTGGTGGGTGGTGCAGGCGGTGCAGCAGAAGTCGCCGGCGTGCGGCCCGGTGCTGCGCCGCTTCCTCGGCCTGTGCCGCCCCGCCGACACCGCCGCGCTGGCGACCTTCGTGCTGAGCAGCTGGATCGGCCACGACACCCGCACCGCGTCGGCCGAGGAGAGCGCCGCGAAGGCGAAGAAGGACGCCGCGGCACACTGGGCGCAGTGGAAGGGGTCCGGGCACCTGCACTACTTCGAGGAGCAGTACAAGGACGAGGAGGGCTACCGGGCGCACCTGTTCCGGCAGTACTCGAACACTCTGGTCGGGTCGGCCTCCGGCGAGAAGGGGATGCTCGCGGTCGTGTCCGCGGCCGGCGACGCCGGGTGCGTGCGGGTGTGCGAGCAGTACGTCCGCACGTGGTTCGGCCAGCGGCTCGCCCAGTGCAAGGCGCTGGTCGAGGTGCTGGCGAACCTCAAGCACCCGACGGCGCTGCAGGTGCTGCTGTCGATCGCCAACCGCTTCCGCACGAAGGCCGTGCGCGAGCTGGCGGGGCAGTTCGTCACCGCGGTCGCCGAGCGCGAAGGGTGGACGGTGGACGAGCTGGCCGACCGCACTATCCCGGACGCCGGCTTCACGCGCCCCGAGGGCGGCGGCCCGGCCGAACTGACGCTCAACTACGGCCCGCGGCAGTTCACCGCGGCGCTGAACGACGAGCTGGAACCGGTGGTCCGCGGCGACGGCGGCAAGCCGCTGAAGGCGCTGCCGGCCCCCGGCAAGGCGGACGACGCGGAGAAAGCGAAGGAGGCGAAGAAGGCGTTCGCCGACGCCAAGAAGCAACTGAAGGAGGTGGTGAAGCTCCAGGGCGAGCGGCTGTACGAGGCGCTGTGCACGCAGCGGACGTGGGCGTTCAACGACTGGCGCCGCTACCTCGCCGAGCACCCGATCGTCGGCCGGGTGTGCGTCCGGCTCGCGTGGGTGGCCGACGACCGGCTGTTCCGCCCGCTCGAGGACGGGTCGCTGACCGACGAGACGGACGCCGCCGTGACCGTTCCGGCGGACGCCGTCGTGAGGCTGGCGCACGCGGCGACGGTGACGCCGGAGCAGGCCGCCGCGTGGAAGCAGCACTTCACCGACTACGACGTGACGCCGCCGTTCGACCAGTTCGGCCGCGAGCCGTTCGTGCTGCCGGACGCCCGCAAGAAGGAGGCGGCGCTGAAGGACTTCGAGGGGCACAAGCTGACGACGTTCCAGCTGCGCGGCCGGGCGACGAAGCTGGGCTACGTCCGCGGCGAGGCCGAGGACGGCGGCTGTTTTTACACCTACCGGAAGCCGTTCCCGTCGCTGGGCCTTCAGGCGGAGGTGGAGTTCAGCGGCAGCGGCCTGCCGGAGGAGGACCGGCCGGTGGCGCTGCACGGCCTGTCGTTCGTGCGGATCAAGCCGGCGAACGAGTCGGGGGGCCGCTGGAACCGGACGGCGGTGGAACTGGGGAAGGTGCCGCCGGTGCTGCTGAGCGAGTGCTACAACGACGTGCGGCAGCTGGCCGCCGAGGGCACAGGCTTCGACCCCGAGTGGCAGAAGGTGAGCTACTACTGAGCGCGTGGCGCCTGGGTTGGTAGCCGCGGGCTTTAGCCCGCGCTGGCTGTGGAGAGCGAACCGCGTTACTCCCGGCAAGTCGTCGTAGGTGAGCGCGGGCTGAAGCCCGCGGCTACCAGCATCTGACGCCGCATCCTGGAGTTCCCCCCATGCCCGCCGACCCGACGATGCTCCGCGAGCCGGCCGAGTTGCGCTACGCCGCCGAGTTGGCCGCCCTCGCCGCGGCCGACGCCGGCCCCAAACCGCCGGGGTGGAAGCTCTCGCCGCGCGCCGTCCGCACCTTCATCCTCGGCGGCGACTTCGCCACGAAACCCGCGAAGGGGAAGAAGCCCGCCGCCGGCGTCGAGCGCAAGTTCCACGGCGAGGAGGCGATGATCGACCGCTGCATCGTCACCCTGATGAGCAACCGCGGTCTGCTCCTGGTCGGCGAGCCGGGCACCGCGAAGTCGATGCTGTCGGAGTTGCTCGCGGCAGCGGTGTCGGGCAATTCGTCGCTCACCGTGCAGGGCACCGCCGGCACCGCCGAGGAGCACTTCCGCTACGGCTGGAACTACTCGCTGCTGATCGCGAAGGGGCCGCATCCCGAAGCGCTCGTGCCATCGCCGGTGCTGCAGGCGATGCGGCGCGGTGCGATCGCGCGCGTCGAGGAGATC
>DASPHQ010000080.1:0-3570 GCA_035629595.1 Urbifossiella sp.
GCCGCCGGGGCGAAGGCCAGCCACTCGCCTTCGAGCGTGTTCACCCGGGTCGGCACCACCGCCAGCCACGCGGCCGCCGCCGCCAGCACCGGCCACCGCCACCGCCGGCCGCGCTCCCGCACCTGGTACACGAGCACGCCCAGCGCGAACGACAGGTTCGCCACCGAGCAGAAGACCTCCGTCCACCGCGGCAGCGGCACCGCCGCGTACCCCGGCCACACCGCCGCCTTCACCAGCAGCAGCACGGCCCACACCGCCGCACACACCGGCAGCCCGCGCTTCGCCCCGACCAGGGCCACCACGACCGTCATCCACAGGTACAGGGCCGTCTCGTACACCAGCGTCCACTCGACGCCGAGCGGGTAGAGTTCCGTCCCGAACACCGCCGGCAGGAGCAGCCACGACACGTTCTCGGGCCGGACGTAGCGGCGGTACTCGGGCGGCCACACGGTGAACCACATCAGCCCCATCACCAGCAGCGCCGCGACCCAGTAGCCGGGGTACAGCCGCAGCGCCCGGCCCCACAGGAAGCGGCCGGCCGACGCCGACTGCACCGCCTGCGTCAGCACGAACCCCGAGATGGCGAAGAAGACGGGGACGAGGAAGTTCTTCCAGCTCCCGGCCCACAGCGGCACCGCCGGGAAGGCCGTCGTTCCGAACGTGTGCTGGGCGTAGTAGCCGAGGTGCGCCAGTACGACCGCGACGGACGTGACGAGTCGAACGACCTGAATGTTGTTGAACCGCATCACCGGCCGACGCTACCCAGACTGCCGGAATCGCACAAGCCCGACGTGCCCGCGGGTGTGGCTGTGGTTTTTGGCAAGCCGCTCGGGTTTTGAGCCCGGAGGGCGTCGGCGTGTAGCCCGGGGTGCAACCCCGGGCGGCGTCCGCGGTGTCCGATGTGCGTGGCTCCCTCGCGCTACGCCGTTGCCCGCCCGGGGTTGCACCCCGGGCTACATGCCGACGCCCTCCGGGCTCAAAACCCGAGCCAACCGACGGCTGCCAAAATCCACCGCCCCACTCGGGGACGTGGGCGCCGCTCACCGCGGGCGGTACAGGAACGGTCGGCGGAACATCCCCCCGAAGTGGTGCGGGTTGTTCACGCGCACCGCGAACGTGTTCGACCCCGCCTTCAGGTGGCCCGTCAGATCCACGTCCCACTCGAACTTGTAGTCCGAGAGCCACCACGGCTCGCGGTACTCGCGGTGCCCCACCAGGTGCCCGTTCACGTACAGCCACGCCTCGTTGAACAGCCCCGGGAAGCGCACGTGCACCTTCCCCGCCGCGTCCGGCAGCTCGGCGTCGGTGCGGTACCACGCGTACCCGGTGTAGCTGTGGTAGTCCGGGCTCACCACGCCCTGTGCCTGCATGTACACGTCCGACCGCAGCATCGCCCAGTGACCCGGGTTCTCGCGGTGGCTGTCCACGCTGCCGGCGTCCTTGCGCCCCTTCCACCACGTCAGGTCGACCGGCTTGTGCGCCCAGCCGCTCACGACGCCGGTGTCGTGCGGGTCGCGGCGGAACGCCCACTCCGGCGGCAGCTTCGCCAGCAGCGTCCCCTTCGTGCCGTCGGTTACGGTCTTCAGGTCGCGGTACTGCTGAACCTCTCCGGGGAACCACGCCGGACCGTTCGCCACGCCCTCCGGCGCGACGCCGACCACGCGGGTGGTGAACGTCGGGTTCATCTTCGCCAACTCCAGCCGGGCCGCGAGCCCCTTCTCGCCGGCGGTCACCGCGGCGCCGTAGTCCACGTCGGTCGCCGCGGCCTTCACCATCGCCGTGTAGTGGTCGAGCACGTCGAACCCGAGCCGGGCGAAGCGCACCCGCTCGGCGACCAGCTTCTCGTTCCGCCCGGTCTTGCCCGCGAGCGGGGCCGCCGCCTTCTCGGCCTCCGCGAGGTGGCCGCGCAGCTGCCCCACCAGCGCCGGCGTGTACACCGCGGGGATCACGAAGTGCTCGTGCTCGGTGACGACGCTGTCGTCCCACGCCTTGAGGATGGCGCCCCAGTACGCCGCCATCGGCTTCGCGGCGGGGCCGTAGAAGCGGTCGTAAAACTCGGCCAACAGCGCGTCCACGTCGGCGTCGGGGTTCCAGTACAGCTGCCCGCGGACGTGGAGGTTCAGGAACGTCGTGGCGATGGCGTTGCGGCTCTCGGTGCTGACGCCGAGGATGCCGGCCTTCTTGTAGTGCTTCACGTCCTGGCGGATCGCCCCGACCGACGGGTTCGGGATGTCGCGCCACACCAGCATCCCCTGGTCGTAGTCGTAAATGACGACGCGGCCCTGCATCACCTCCGCCCACCGGTAGATCATGTCGCGGTACTCCTGCCGCGGCGGGCTTTTCGGGTCGTCCATGCCGTGAATGGGGTCCACGTCGATCGCGGCCAGGTACGCGACCAGCGGCTTCGCCGCGACGATCTTCCGCTGCGGCGGGATGGTGAGGTTGCCGTAGGCGAGGAAGCCGATCTTCGACTTGCTGTCCGGGTGCGCCTTCAAGAGCTTGTCGGCGACCTTGTTGTAGAGCGTCAGGAACGGGTCCGTCAGCGACGCCGCCAGGAAGTACTTGTCCTTCAACCCGGCCTGCAATTCCTTGTCGATCTTCGACTCGGAGCGGTAGACGCCGTCCTCCATGCCGAGCGAGAAGAACTCGCCCTTGGCGAACTTCGGGGCGACCTGCTTGGCGACGTGGTCGGCGGTCGCGTCCTCGGCGATGGGGATGTCGAACACCGACTTCCCCTTGGGGATCAGTTCCTTGACGTACTCGCCGATGGCGTGGCCGTTGGGGACGCCGACGCCGGTGTTCATGAAGTTGCGGCGGGTGAACTCGTCCTGCCCGTCGTTGGCGCCGTTCCACGACACCCAGTAGTTGCGCACCTCGAACGGCGGGGCGTAGGCGTAGTCCAGCTCGCCGACCGTGAGGGTTTTCGCTTCCGGGATACACTCGCCGATCGGCGTGGGCAGATACCACCGGCAGCCCCAGCGGCGGAGCAGCTCGACCGCGGCGTAGTAGTGGCTGTCGTCGTTGGTGCCGGCCACGAGCACGCGGTCGCCCTGGCGGCGCAGCGCGATGGCGTCGGCGCGCAGGACGGGTTCCTTCTTCGCCACCTTCGCCAGCGCCGCGGCGAGCGTCGGATCGGCCTTCAGCGCGGCGGACCCGACGACGATGGCGCGGCCGCCCTCGGGCACAGCGTCGGCGAGCTTCGGCTCGGTGCCGGTCATGAGGCCGACGCAGCGGACGACCTCGGCGGCGGCCTTCTTCTCCCACGGGCCGGCCGTGGGGGAGACGACCACGACCGCCGGCGCCTTGCCGGGCGCCGCGACGACCAGCGGCGCTGGCGGCTGGGCGGTGGTGGGGACGGCGAGCGCGGCGAGCACGACCGCGACGGGGACGGCGAGGCGGAGCGGGGGCATGGGATTCCTGAGTGAAGAGAGCGGTTCGGGCGGGCGTGAACTCCGCCCGATAGCCACCCGGGTCGGACGCCACCCGGGGCGTTGCCCCGGGCTATCCTATCCCAGGCCGTTGGCCTGAAGACCAGGCGCCCCTCTTCACCCCGAAGGGGTGGGATAACAT
>DASPHQ010000081.1:0-2375 GCA_035629595.1 Urbifossiella sp.
GTCGTTCAGGTTCATGGCCGGCCTCCTTCCCTCCACCATACCACGCCGTCACGCCCCGTACTTGCCCAGCCGCCCGGCGTGGGCCATCGCCAAAAGCATCAGGTGCATCGCCTGGAACTGGCCCAGCCCGCCGCGTAAACACGCCTTCTCGCTGTACTCCGACACCTCGTCCGGGCGGCACATGTCGGCGCACAACAGCGTCGGCACCGGGTGCCACGAGTGCGACTTCATCTTGCTCGGCGTGCTGTGGTCGCCGGTCACGATCAGCACGTCCGGGTTCAGCGCCCGGATGTCCGGGATCACCGCGTCCAGCTTCTCGATCATCTGCACCTTCGCCGGGAAGTTCCCGTCCTCGCCCGTGCTGTCGGTGTACTTGTAGTGCAGGAAGAAGAAGTCGTACTTGCCCCAGACCGACTTCAGCGTGTCGATCTGCCCCTGGAGCGTCTGGCCGGGGTCGAGGATGTCCATCCCCACCAGCCGGGCGAGACCCTTGTACATCGGGTAGACCGCGATCGCCGCCGCCTTCAGGCCGTACACCTGCTCGAACGTGGCGATCTTCGGCATCCGGGCGAACCCGCGCAGCGTCGCGCCGTTCGTCGGCGCCTCGGCGGCCAGCACCTCCACCGCCTTCGCCACGAACTCGTTCACCACCGCCGCGGTCTTCGCGCTCGCCGGGTCACTCCCTTCCGCCTTTAGTGGCGCCACACCGACGGCCTGCGGGTCGGTGTCGTTCACCGCGTCGCCGAGCCCGTCGCCGCGGATCACCAGCACGAACCGGTGTTCGCGCACCGGCTCCACGAACAACTCGACGCCGGGAATCTGGATCGTGCGCAGCCGCGCCACGGCGGCGGCGTTCTTCTCGCTGTTCGGCCGGCCGGCGCGGCGGTCGGTGATCTTGCCGTCGGCCCCCAGGGTGCAGAAGTTGCCGCGGATCGCCACGTCCTTCGGGCCGACCGCGAAGTTGATGCCGAGCGCCTCCAGGATGCCGCGGCCGATGCGGTACTGGAGCGGGTCGTAGCCGAACAGCGCCAGGTGGCCCGGGCCGCTGCCGGGGGCGATGCCCGGCAGCACCGGCGTGCTCAGCCCGCACACGCCGTCCTTCACCAGGGCGTCGAAGTTCGGCGTGTTCGCGGTTTCGAGCTCCGTCTTCCCGCCCTTTTCGATCGGCAGCCCGCCGAGGCCGTCGGCCACGAGCAGCACGATTTTCGTGGCCGCGGGTTCGCGCAGGTCCTGAATCAGTTCGTGGGTGTTCATAAGGAACGAGTTTACGCCCACGGATTAGTGACGTACAGTTAACGAAAGTGGACCGACCGGAGTTCGTTGTCGGCCCGGGGCTTGCGCCCTGGCAGCCCTGGGGCGATCGCGATGCAGCTGCCCGACGAAAACATCGACTTCCAGTACGGCCGGCTCCTCGCCAGGCCCGCCGAGGCGTGGACGCCGCTCGCCGAGCTGCAGGCCCAGCACTTCGTCAGCCCCGACCGCCTCGAAGCCCTCAAGCCGCTGCTCAACCAGGTCCGCGGCCGCGTCGCCGCCGAGCGCGAGCTGCAGACCGTCCCCGCGAAGGACCAGCCGCTGCAGCCGGGCTTCATCAACCTGCCGCAGCAGCTCCTCGACGGCTTCCGCCGCAAGCAGGACGCCAGCGACCTCGGCAAGGTGATCCGCATCGCCAACCGGCTCAAGGAGAACGTGGAGCGGGTGGTGGTCCTCGGCATCGGCGGCAGCTACCTCGGGGCGAAGGCGCTGTTCGACGCCCTGTGCCACGCCCACCACAACGAGATGCCGGCGAAGTTGCGGATGGGGAAGCCCCGCGTCTACTTCGAGGGGAACGCCCTCGACAACGACGCGCTGCAAGAGTTGTTGGAGCTGCTGGAGAACACCTGCGTGGACCCCGACATCGCCGAGGAGCGGTGGGGGGTGGTCGTGGTCAGCAAGGGGGGCGGCACCATCGAGACGGCCGCCGCCTTCCGGGCGCTGCGGGCCGAGGCCCAGAAGTACTACGGCCCCAAAGACCCGATCCTCAAGCACGTCGTCGTCCCGGTCACCGGCCCGAGGGGGAAGCTCCGCGACCTGTGCAAGGCCGACGGTTACACCGACGACGACATCCTGACGATCCCCGACGACATCGGCGCCCGGTTCGGCGTGTTCACCCCGGCTGGGCTGCTCCCCGCGGCGGTGATGGGGCTCGACGTGCGGGCGCTGCTGCTCGGCGCCGCCACGATGACCCGGCGCTTCCTCGAGGAGCCGATCGAGAAGAACCCGGTGCTGCAGTTCGCCGCGGTCAACTACCTCCTCGCCGAGGAAAACAAGAAGACGACCCGCGTGATGGCCTGCTGGTCGAAGAAGCTCGAAGCCGTCGGCTGGTGGTACGACCAGCT
>DASPHQ010000082.1:0-2391 GCA_035629595.1 Urbifossiella sp.
CGGTCGGCGCCGTCACCTCAAAGTTCGCCGTCTTGTGGACGTGCGCCGCGGCGGGTGCGACGGGGGCGGCCTTCGCGGCCGGCGCCGGGATGCGCGCGGGCTCGGCGGGCGGCGCGGCGTCGTTCGCCCAGCCGACACCCAGCCCCGCCAGCACCGCGACGCACACCGCCGCGGCGGCCGTGGTTCGAATCGTCGTCATGGCTCCGAGTACTCCGTAGGCGAGGGCCGCGGCGGGCAGGTCCGCCCCGCCGCCGGCCAGGAAGAGGGTCGCGCCGTCGGTTGTTCGTTGCCCCAGCGGCGCCGGCACCGCCACCGCCTCACCGGCCGCCGCCAGCGCCGCGACGGCTGCGGTCGGGGTGACGCCGCGGCGTTCGAGGCGGGTGCGGAGGAGTTCCTTCGCCTCGTCGAGTCGGCGGCGGACGGTGCGCGTGCTCCACCCGAGCGCGGCCGCAGCCTCATCCTGGGTGCGGCCGTCGAGCAGGCACGCGACCGCCGGCGCCCGCAGCCGGTCCGGCAGGCGGGTGAACTCGTCGGCCAGCACCGCACAGAGTTCGTCAGACAGGAGACAGGAGTCAGGAGACAGGAGACAGGCCGGTTCGGTCTGTTCCCGGTCTCCTGCCTCCTGTCTCCTGTCGCGCTGCCGCATCCGCCGCCCGACGCGGCCGGCGACGCCGACGAGCCAGCTGCCGACCGACGCCGCCTTGCGGACCGACCCGGCCCGCGCGGCGAGGACGAGGAACGTGGCCTGGAAGGCGTCGTCGGCCGCGGACCGGCCGACGAGCCGGCGGCAGGTGCCGAACACGGCCGGGCCGTGACGGCGGACGAGTTCGGCGAACGCGGCGCCGTCGCGCGTCGAGACGAATCGGGCGAGGAGGTCGGCGTCGGGCTCGGCCGAGGCGGCGGCCGCGATGAGCTGCATGAGGCGGGGCATCCGTGACCCTCGGGGGTGGCACCCTGGTAGTGCCTCTGGAGAGGCAAATAGGACAAAAATCCGAAGCACGAAATTTGAAACCCGAACCGGAGTGGCTGGTTCGGGTTTCGAATTTCGGATTTCGAGTTTCGTGCTTACTCCGCCGGGTGTGCCAGCGCCCAGCGGATCGCCGACGGCACCACACCCTTGAGGCCCTCGGTTTGTTCGGGGTGAGGGCTGACGCCGATCACCCAGCCCTTGCCGTACCGGGCCGCCACCACCGCCGGCGTGTTCACCATCACCCCCGCGGAGCCGCCCTTCGGCACGAACTCCTCGCGGAAGTGCGCCAGCGCGATCAGCTTCGCCCCCGGCAGCGGCTCCAGGATTGGCCCGTTGGCGTACCGGCACGCCGCGAACGGCTCCGTCACCTTCAGCCAGTCCTTCGCGTCGGCGGTGAACTCGACCTTCACGTCGCCGGTGCCGCGCAGCCAGTGCGCCCGGTCGATCACCTTCGCCGGCAGCAGGTCCAGCGACCAGTCGTAGCCGGTGCTCGCCAGGTAGCAGCCGGCGCAGATGCCGACGTAGCAGCCGCCGTCCTTCACGAACGACTTCACGGCGTCACGGCCGGCGGGCTCGAGCGCCTTCGCCTGCCCGCCGCCGGTGCCGCCCGGCATCACCAGTACGCGGAAACCCTTCAGCTTGCCGGAGCGGATGTCGGCCGCTTTCAGGCGCGTCACCGTCAGGTCGGCGGAGGCCTTGGCGGTCGCCTCGAACATGTCCGGCCCCTTCCCGCTGACGCCGCCGTCCACGTACAGCGCGACGGGGATGACCGCGGGCGGCTGCGCGGAGGCGGGGAGCACGGCGACAAGGCCGATGACGAAGAACAGGGCGGGGCGCATGGCGGGGGACCGGGTGGGGGTGGGTGAGAGGAGTGGAATTGTACCCGCGCCGCGGCGGCGCGTCACCGCTTGCGCCACACCTGGTCGGGGGCGAGGCCGAGCTTGTCCATCGCGGGGCGGATGGCGTCGTAGTAGCGCTTCGCGTCGTTGGGGTAGCCGGCGGTGGGGGCCAGCCCGGGGACGTGCGTCGCCCAGAAGCGATTGAACTGGATCATGCACACCTCGCGCAGGTACTTCGCCAGCATCGACGCCAGCGCGACCGCGACGCTGTCACCGTCGGCCCGTGGGCGGAAGCTGACGCTCACGGCGCGGTCCAGCCCCTCGACGCGGTAGCGGCTGTCGGCGGCGCCCTCCTTCTCGACCACGACCCACCCGTCGGGGAACGCCTGCTGCACGATCGCGGCATACGTGTTCCGGCCGCCGAGCTTGTCGCATGAGAACGCGAGCGGCGCTCCGTCGGCGGGCAGTTGCCGCACGGATGTGGCGGCGAGTTCGACCAGCCCGAGGGCGAGGACGGCGCCCTTCGAGTCGTACTGGTCCACGATCCGGTTGTACCGCCCGGCCGGCACGACCGCCGCGATC